>PLXB01000445.1 GCA_003151215.1 Ignavibacteriota bacterium | reverse complement strand
GAGATGTTTCATTGTAAGTGATATAGGATAAGTTAATGAAAAAAATGTAAGAAAAAAAATTACGGATTAATGACGAGATACGTGACAACCCCCGTAGTCGTTGGGTAATTAGCAGAAAACGCAACAGTAAATCCTGTTCCGGGTGTAATATTTTGCAAGTAAACCGATACGCCCGGCAAATTGGGGTCATTAATGTTTAGGATGATGGCGGCCCCTGCCAAAATACNNAAGCGTTTCCTGAATATTTTCCTCCCCCTGCCCCATTAAGATTATTCGCAGTGATCGAACCTCCCGTCGAAGTAATCGTCGAACCCGTTCCGACATTAAAAATCACACCTGATTGCAATGTACCTGTTGTAAGCTGCGAAACCGAAACGGTAGTACTCGAAGGTATAACCGTGCTCCAGGTCGGTATGGATGAACCATTCAATATTAAGATCGCACCCGGAACAGTCGGAGCGTAAGGAGTAGCAACATTTAAACTACTGCCGATCCTANNCAGCATTGCTGCCGCATTTGCCCATGACATTATCCCGTTAACATCGCTTGCAAGAAAACTGAGTGGTCCCGGCGGCGGAGCAGGAGGAAAAGCTAAAGAATAGCTTGAAACCAGGGTAGTCGGAACATAAAGTGTTACAGCCTCATATGGCATTGCACGTGAATCGAGCACTAACCCATCACCTCCGAGAAGCCTTCTCAAGGGCTGCGCGAAAAGATTTGAAGTGAGAGCTATGCTCAATACTATGGTAAGAATGCAAAAAAGATGCTTTGTCTTTTCCGGCATGATTTGTTGTAGTGATATAGGTTCTTTTTGTCTTCAAGACTCTGTATTTCACCGAAACGATGAAATATTCAAAGTGTTCGCGCGATGACAACACTGAGCTTCTTGAAGAAAAAAAACAGTATGTTCTTCTTACTATGTTTGCTTGTATCCCAAGGGTCAGCTTTTATCGTGGCAAAAACCTTCCCGATCCGTACCCTATTCCCGTGACAGTATAGAGGCAGCGGCAGTAACAAATATTGCTTTATAATCTTCTCAGCATAAAAAAATGCGGAAAAAGATCATATCCTATTTTTCCTTGATTAATCCAAATGACAGAGTATCTACGTGGCTGCGAGTACTTTGTGATTTTGTTCTTTAGTAACAGAATTCGTGGCGTATTTCTGCTAAACTTTATATTATCGTACAACAGTGCGTATGCAAAACTAACTACCGTCGTAAGTACAATTAATGAACGAAGTTGTTGAAAACATCAGAGTATTTCGTGGCTTTCTCTTCTGCTTTGGCCTTTTCGCCTGGTTTATAGTACAAATATACGACATTTTTTCGCTGTTCCTTAGATTTTTCAATAATAGACCCATCCATCCAAATATTAGCGAAAATAATATTTTTTTTAGAATAAACGATTTTGTGCAAACAAATCATGCCTAAGTAATTACCATATATACACTTACGGAATATATTAATCTTTCATTTATTCTTCGCATTAAGAGAAAGACAGGGCTAAGGTTTCTAAAATAATCGTAATTGAAAAAAAGGTTATTTCATAGAGAAAAGTATTTGCCGGACAAATGACAGTTAAGACTTTAATAATAAATAGGATAGAAAAAAATAATGGATTTTCTTGTGCGATCATGAAGTAAGATTCAAGCTAAAATGAGGTTGCATGAATACTAAATAATTTGTATTTTTGTATTTAAAGGATTACCCCTGCCACGGGGTTATAAGAACACGGACTGCTGATTTGGTTAGGTTAAGGAATGCAGAGGTGTTTTTAAAAGGGCGAGTATATCTCGCCCTTTTCTTTTTTAAAATGTCTTGAATTCTTGGAAGAGATCTTCTGCTCTTTTTCCTGATAGAAGTCCGGATTCTGTTCTGTTCTCTCCGTCGAAGGATTTGTGCAGTTCAAAAAATACTTGCTTCTTGAATTGAGAGGGAATCACAACTACACCATTCGCATCGGCGAAGATTATATCCCCGCATCTTACTTGAACTTTGTCAATAATAACATCGACTCCGTATTCTGCCATATACCCTCTTCGGCGAATATCTTTTATACAGCGGTATTTCCCGAATACCGGAAAGCCCAGCCGGGATATTTGTTCTAAATCCCGTACTCCCCCATTAACAACTGCTCCCCGAGCCCTTCGAGCCACTGCACGTGCTGACATTAACCCTCCCCATAGAGCCGCACCAATATCACTATCGGCAGCAACAATGACTACAGAATCTTCAGGAATCGAATCAACCATCTTCAAAAGAGTATCAATTTCGATATATTCTTCCGTTGGAATAACACGGCAAGGATAAGCATATCCTGCAACTTTAAGATGGGGATCGGAAAAGACAGATTGGATCGAATGATCAAGAACATAATTCGAAATCCCTAACCTGTCCATGGTATCGCTTACCAAGGGAGTAAATAGTGTTTCAAGGAATTCGAGATCTTCCGGCATTTTTTTTTATTCAAAAAATCATCTCAGTCCTGTTGGCATTGCCTCGAATCCCTGCTGTACGTTCACTCCTCCAAGAGTGCGCCATGTATCATCTTCAAGGGAACAAAGAGCCCAGCAAAAATTAATCGGATATCCCGGAGAAGCGACATTCGGATGAAATCCTTTTACGATCGTAACTGCATCGTCCTCATAAACCGGCTTAGAAAACTCGGAGTTATTAAGATCCGTATAAATAAATTGCGTTCCGTATCCCGGTTTGGGAATATCAAAAAAAAGATAAAGCTCTTCACGGGTTGCTTCATGTTCATGCGGCGGCCAGCTTGTCCAATTACCGGGCTTTGACATCGTCACGCCCATGAGTATTCTCGAACCCTGAACATTCTCTGCAATGACTTTATGAATATCCCGATAATACGGCTCTGCGCCGACATGAAGTGTTAGATTGCCATTCTCTTTAACGTCATTTTCAAAATTGACATATTGCACCGGATGTATTTTTTCTGTCGGAGATGAGGCTTCGACAAGATCGACAAAGTTATCGGTCGTTACCTCGAAAGGCATTCCTCGCGGAATGTAAATGCCATCGAAATGATGAAGCTGATATGATGAAGATCCCACCGTTACATTCCCCTCTCCGTGGAGACACATGAGTGTCGTCTCCGCTCCTTCATTGATCCCGCTTGCTTTCGGCACATCTTTATCTAAAATAATTCTGCCGGCGGATAGAAATTTGAACGCAGAGTTTTTCGGAGTCATCGAAATGACTCTTCCCTTCTGCGATGCCGTATTACGAAATAACCAATTTTCTGCCATAATTTTTTATGTGTCATTCTTCACTTAAATCCTTCAACATATAGATTAACAGTCTGCCAATAATCACGGGATTCTTCACTTCGTCCAAATCGCTGTCGCGATATGGATTCCGTTCAGAATGACACCTCGGTTAGTAGCTATTAAATCCCCCATCGACCGTCAGAATATGCCCATGCATATAATCCGAAGCATGGGAAGATAGGAAAATGAATGCGCCGGCTAATTCGTTCGGCTCGCCGTAACGACCGGCAGGAATGCGTGATAAAATCTGCGCCGAACGTTCAGGATTACTGCGTAATGCCGAAGTGGCATTCGTCTCGAAATATCCCGGAGCGATGGCATTCACATTAATATGATGCTTTGCCCATTCATTGGCAAGCGCTTTTGTCATCTGCGCAATTCCCCCTTTTGCCGCTGCATAGGCAGCAACATTAACTCCTCCGGAAAATGAAAGAACCGAGGCAATGTTAATTATTTTCCCGCCGCCGCTCTTCATCATCTGTTTTGCAGCATCCTGCGACCAATGAAAAACAGCAGTCAAATTCGTCCCGATCACTTCATCCCAATTTTCAGCAGAATATTCGATCGCAGGATTTCTCCGGATGATACCGGCATTATTAATGAGTATATCTNNATGCTGGATCTTCCCTGATCTGCAAGCAGAGACTTCGTCTCATCAAGCATCTTTGTGTCTCGGCCAATTACAATAACATTCGCCCCGGCTCCGTTAAGCGCCAAAGTTGCTGCCCGCCCCAAACCGCGGGACGCTCCGGTGACGATGGCAGTCTTTCCCTCTAAGCCAAAAAGATTTTCTAAGTAATTCATTGGCT
>PLXB01000065.1 GCA_003151215.1 Ignavibacteriota bacterium | reverse complement strand
TGGCTCGGGTAAATCACCTTTGCCGGAAGTATCTGCTATGAACCGCCCACTTTGGGTTGGAATCAAAGTAGATGGCGGTGATGAAATGCAACCTCTAACGCAACTAGCTGCTGCACCGTATGCAATCAACATTCCCGATAATTCCATCACGACGGCCAAACTTGCGCCCGACGTGGAATCGGCTATATTCGGACATACACCAACTATTCAGGCAGCACAATGGTCGCAAGATGGCGATCTTATCGGAGCAGATGCTTGGATAGGAAGCAAAGATGACTATGCTGTTGAAGTTCACGTCTATGATAACGATGCTGGCAGTAAAGGCAGTAAACGTGTTATGCGATGGGAGCCGAATGCAACTAGCGCTAATCTTACTGGCGGTTATCAAGGAAATAATATACCCTCTGCACAAACTGGCTCAACAATTTGCGGTGGTGGAAGTAGCGGGAATATTAATCAAATCATCAGTAACTTTTCCGTCATAGACGGTGGAAAAGGTAATTTAATTGATTCAAACAGTAATAACTCCGTGCTAATCGGTGGTTTAACAAATACTGTTCATAAGAATACTACTGCCGGATTTATCGGAGCTGGTGCGTCATGCTCTGTTTCAACAGGTGCAAATTATAGTGCAATACTTGGAGGCGGGACTAATGTAATTAACGGTAATTGTACGTACGGTTTTATAGGAGGCGGCGGTAATAACACAATCTCTACCGGCGGCACAACAGGTGCTGGAGTAAACTGCACAATTACAGGGGGCGATCATCTGACGGCGCAAAGTTATGCCCAGACTGTAATGGGGCACTATAATAGCGCTAAGGGTAGTTCAGTTGCGGGCGGTACGATTAATGGCTCTGATCCATTGTTGATAATTGGCAACGGTATAGATGTTTCACATAAGTCAAATGCTTTCGAAGTAACAGACAGTGGGCAATCGAGAGTTTATCGGAATAATGGTACAGGAAGTAACACCCCCGCAGATATAGGAGGCACATATAAAGATAATATTATATATGCTTGGGGTGTGGTAGAGGATGGGATAATTGATAGTGGTACTTGTGATTTCGGAGTTTTAAGTATCACACATACTACGGGTTCAGGCAGTTATCTTATTAAGCTCAATTTATTAAACCCCAATGATGGATCACAAGGAAATCTACGCACTGGTGCAGTTTTTCTGACATCCCGAGACCCAGGCCACAGCTGTGGTTTCCAACTCAGAAGTTCCGACTTATCAACGTCTGGTGGGGCAACACAATTTACGGTGTTCACTTCCATAGCTTCAGTTCAACCTGCAGTTTTTCCTGCTACTGGGTATGTTCTAAGCTGTACCGCAACTGATTTAAATTTTATGTTTATGGTAATAGGAAGACCATAAATTAACTGAGAGAGAGTTTTCTCCTGAATATCCCATAGTGATTATGGGATATTCAGGATATTTTGATCACATGTCATCACTGTCCATAGTTATGTATTAAATCCTTATGAAAATATTTAATAGATATATTACCACAATTATTATGTGGTGCATTATGACACTTTTATCAGTATCGACAACTGTTTCGGCTTCATTTACTACGCACCTCATCCAATTCGGTGGTAACGTTGGATTCAGCTATTTCCCAAGTTCACTCAATGTTGCCGTTGGAGATACAATAAAATGGATCGGTGATTTTTCGACATATCCATTACAATCGTCTTCTGTTCCGGCAGGAGCTTCGTCAATCGGACCTGTGAGTTTGGGTGATACTTTTAGCTATAGCGTAAAGATCGCCGGCGAATATGATTTTCAAAACAACATGCATGCTTCTCTCGGAATGACGGGCAGTTTTATTGCGGTGAAACCTCTGTATGGATTAACGAATGAAGGGCGTGAATTCTATTTGGGAATGTTCTTTCCAAGTTATATTTCCGTGCAGACGTTTTTTACTCAGCCTGATCTTCGCATTTATTCTCTCGTATCCTCTTATTATGACAATGATGTGAGCTTTTCTTATTTCGACTCAGCCGGGAAAGAATTTACTGACAAAATTTATCACATTGCTGCAGGAAATTCTCTGAAAATACCTTTGCTTATTTCTGCGATGCAGATGGATTCCGCTTCAGATGCAACCGCCTTTAAGTCATGTCATATTAAATCAAAATATCCGATTACGGTACTTTATATAAGTGTTGGCGCTTGTGCCGGAGGCAGCTATCTTGCACTACCTGTTTTAGGACTCGGTAAGAATTACGTAGCGGCAAGTTATAATGACGATCCCGGGATTGGGGCTGCAATATATAGTCCCGGTCAATCACCATATTTACCTTTGACTTTTGAATATGCCGGTGGAGAATTCATGGTAATCGGTACCGAATATCAGACATATGTTCGGATCACACCGACGACAACGACGGTGACGGGACATCCGGGTGCAAACACCGGAGCGCCTCATCCATTTACGATTCAATTAAATAAAGGACAATGCTATCTGGTTCGCTCAAATGGAAGAAATGAAGATAATGATTTGTCCGGCTCATTAATAGAAGCATCACATCCTGTAGTTGTTATAAGTGGACATGAAAATGCTTCCTTAGGGTCATCAGATCCCTATGCTACGGATGCCAGAGACCTTATGATCGAAGAGATGATTCCCGTGGAATATTGGGATTCTTCAGGATATGTCTCGGTTCCGCTGGCAGAGCCATCGCCATATGGTGCTGCAGGACATGGCGATACATACCGAATTTATTCCTATGACAGTTCAAATGTAAAAGCTCATCTTGATGTTCAGGGAATCAGCGGAGGCTATGATTTTACCTCTACCCGGCTTGCAACTCCTCCGCAGAAAGCTGATGTCAGTAGTCCTGCTGAAGCATATTCACTCGATGGCAAAAAAATCAACTTAATGCAATATGATGAGCGAAGCGTTACTCTGAATTCTCCGTGGCCTGCTCCGAGTATGATGTCTGTCATACCATTATCCCGATGGAAAAAATCA
>PLXB01000355.1 GCA_003151215.1 Ignavibacteriota bacterium | reverse complement strand
GTTGTTCCTAAGTCGATACCGATTATTTTACTCATAAACCTGGATTCCGCTAATGTTTGGTGATTAAACTGATTATGTTTCAAAACTTTTGGGGAGGTTTTTAAACTCCGCAGGCTTGATTGCAATATCCGATCGAGTCTTTTCAATTATCAAATTATTTAGTCTCTGCATTGAATCATTCGCTTTTGATAGTGATGCAATCTTTGACGGACTTTTTTGGGCAAGGTGAAGAGCATTATTAAAGTCATCTACAACTTGGTGAAGCGCATCAATCTCATCCTGATCGCAATATAATTTGAAAAGATAGGTTGATTTTGCAATAAGATTAATGAACTCTGGGCCCACCTTTCCATTCAATTGACGCGACATTTCCCATATTGGAATAAATGATCGAAAGGCTTCCGCCCTAAATTCCAATCGCTTCAAAAAAATATTATTTTCACGGTCTTTACGGCTCGTGTAACGCCAACCAATCACAATAATACAGGCAGATGCCAATGTGATTAATGCTGATCCTCCCAATATCCAATTCTGTATAACAAGCAATCTGTCCGTATTCATAAAATCCAATTTTGTGATTTTATCTTTGGCCGTATTACCGCATTGTACTCGCAGCCGAGGATGAAGACAGGAATCCTGGGTTGCTATTTTTCAAAAACAATTTTTCAAGCTCCGGAATGGCGGAGTCCGTTTGGGTTTACATCGCCCTTTTCAGGGCTATAATCTCCGAACACGCCGCAAACATAGGGTTTCACTTGACTCCACCCTGGGATGCAGGCACCTCGTCCCTTCGACACTACGCTGAGAGCACTATGCCACTATGTCAGCATTTCATGGTCTGTCTTATAAGGGCCGATCCATAAAATCTTCGAAAATTGGCCATATTAGTGCCATTCGGCAAATCTACGAGTATTAATAATCATTTCATGCCAAAATAAAAAACAGCGGAATTGAGTAATTTTTACTGAGTGGCATTTAGAATGCTATGTCAAAATGGCAAAGGTTGAAGGTATAACGATGTTGCCTAAGATTGCAACCAGCAAAAAAAGCGCGAGTTGCCTCGCGCTTTTATACTCTTACAAGT
The DNA here is from genome assembly GCA_003151215.1 of Ignavibacteriota bacterium. The sequence goes on along the minus strand of PLXB01000355.1, from coordinate 2,457 downwards.
TTTCGCTGGCTACGCCGCAGCTTCCGCGACTGCTGGTTTTGCAGGGGAAGGTTGGCTATCTCTTCCGTACCAGTTATTCAGAGTGCCGATCTCGGCGCCAGACATCTTTGCATAAAGGAAAAGCTGGTGACGGTAAGCAGTGAGGTATTTCATTACGGTGAGCAATGCCTCGAAGAGAGTGGTTTCCTGGTTGCTGAACGGATGGTAGGTCATGCGCTGCATATCTGCATCGGAAATGCTGGAGAAAGCATTGCTGATCTCATCTTTTTCGAGTTCGATCATTTCTGGAAAATTCTCGAAGGTCACGGCCTGGCCGGACCACTTCGATAAATCGCGATATTGCTGCCGGGCAGCCTCGCGATCTTCAACGGGGTTGACGAAGTGCGCTGTCATCGCCTTACCGATGAAACAGAGATACTGCATGAGTTCGATCGTCGTGCGCATGTTCTCGCGCGGACGCCAATCGGCATTCTTTGCGTCAAGCTTTGTGTATAGGTGTTGTGCGTTGTTTAGTTCGTGAAGATAACTCTTCAGTAGGGATTTCGTGATTGACATAAGACAAGAATGGTTGGTAATTACAATCTAATTAAATGTAAAAGCTCCTTTAACAGGAGCTAAGAAACATTCAAGCATCTTAAAACAATCACTCCACAGCACTGTAGCTTCTTAATTTCACATCCGGCCTCTCATTTACATAGTTAAATAGCCATTAATTAATAGAGCAATCCTGCCAGTATCCGATAGATACTGGCAGGATTGCTTAGAATGACGGCCTATTAAAGCTTAGTTATGCGAACCGATCTTCACCTCACGCTCCTTCGGCTTTGCCGGTTCGCGCTTGGGGATCGTGATCTGAAGCACGCCATCCACGAAATTCGCTTCGATGGCATCCTCATCCAAATTATCTGGTAATGCAAATTGTCTTACGAACTCACCATGCGTTCGTTCGATGCTATGGAAATTATGTTCGTTTGCTTCTTCTTTCCGCTTCTTCTCGCCGCGCAGTGTAAGCGTGCCTTCGGAGAGAGTGATCTTCACGTCCTCTGCCTTCATGCCTGGAAGCTCTGCATTGAGGTGCACTGCCTCCTTTGTCTCTGAAATATCGACACGGGGTGAGAACGTACCGAGTTCGATATGTAGGCCGTTTTGTACTACTCCTTCGAAATCATCGAATAACCGTCGCAGCTTTCTGCCGGCGGTCTCAACATCGCGTCGTGGTTCCCAACGATATACTGTCATGTGTATTCCTTTCAAAATAATAAAATCTCATTGTATTGAAACTCGAAGAGAGGATTAGTAAGCTTTATGCCAATAGCAAATTCCCTTGAAATTAGCCGATTTTCGAGCACGACTTATTGCCAATCTGTCAGAATGACAGTTAAGGTATGAGTCGCATTAAAAATTTTGGCAGGGACATCTTTTATCGAATCGTTAAGATGTAGCTATATTCGGTCATACTAATTATATTCTTTGTAAATTTAAACTTCACTAAGAAGTAACGATTTTTAATTTATAGTAGAGGAGATTTTTCTATGCCAGACGTGACATCATTCTCGCCAGGTAATTTTTGCTGGTGTGAGCTTGTGACAAGCGATCAAAATGCGGCGAAATCATTTTACACACAATTATTTGGCTGGACAGCGGACGATCAGGAGATTGGCCCCGACCAATTCTACACGATGCTACAGCTTCACGGGAAAAACGTCGGAGCGTTGTATGGAATGAGTGCCGAACAGATGCAGCGCTTGCATTCGCGTTGGAATTTATACGTTTCGGTCATGAGTGCCGATGAGTCAGCAAAGAAGGCGGAATCGCTCGGCGCGAAGATCGTCATGCAGCCATTCGATGTGATGGACGTTGGACGGATGGCGACAATTCAGGACCCCGCGGGTGCAACGATCATGCTCTGGCAGGCAAAGCAACATCATGGAGCTTCCGTCATCGATGAACCGGGAGCACTCTGCTGGTATGAGCTGAATGTTCACGACACGGAAAAAGCGAAGGAGTTCTATACGAGCCTATTTGGCTGGAAAGCAGGTGGTTCGGCAGAATACGTTGAATGGATAAACGGTGACAAGCACATTGGTGGGATGATGCAGATCAAACCCCAGTGGGGAGAAGTGCCGCCGAGCTGGATGGCCTACGTAATGGTCTCCAACTGCGATGAGACCGCAGAAAAAGCTGAATCATTAGGCGGTAAACTACTGACGGGACCGGACGATATTCCAAATATGGGACGTTTTGCAATCATCAAGGACCCGCAAGGAGCCGTGATCGCAATCTATCAAACGAGCAGGTAGCAGTGTGGGACATGCTTTAGCTTGTCCCTGAAACGGAACAAGCTAAAGCATTGCCATACTAATTACAGGCTGGGCTCCAGGATTCCCCCCGCGGCCACCTTACCGTTTGTCATTAAGTCTCTTTCCCCAAGATTCACACCAGCGTACCAGCGGGGGC
>PLXB01000003.1 GCA_003151215.1 Ignavibacteriota bacterium | reverse complement strand
GAATACTTATATCCCCCTTGCCCATCGGTAATAACAACAAGATCGACTGTACCATGCAGATCATGAGTTATTTTATAGATCGTTGCTGCATAGGCTCCCTCGTCGTCCGGATGAGCATCGACAATAAGAACGCGTGGAGGCTTCGCCTGTTGTGCAAAGGCTGGAACAGATACGGCGAGAACAACTGCAATAGAGAGAAATCGAATAAGCTTCATCCTAACAGGTTTTTTCTTGGTGTACTGGCCGAAAGATCCCTTACATTTTAATGTCATTCCCGCGAAAGCGGGAATCCAGGTTTACCGAGGATTCGGAGTCTGGATTCCCGCTTTCGCGGGAATGACACGCTTAAGGAAAGTAAAGAAGCTTTGGGGCTTATTACATTAGCTTGTTGCAACACCGAATCCTGTACGAGAATTACAGTCTTCCTCCCCCGCCTCTGAAAGAGGAGGGGGTTGGGGGGTGGAGTACATGGAGGCAGCAGTCCTCCGCGGCGGATTTCCCAATGGCTTACCATCCACCTTCTCGAAACACCACGCGAGATTATGCGTATTTTCGTTCACCTATGATCGTATTCGCGCTTATATTTATGCTTCTGGTGCTGCTCCTCTGTGTAGTCATGGTCGTACTACTCATTGCGGGCAAAATCCTGTTCTCCCTCCTGACTCTCTTCATCCCCGTGCTGGTCGCGATCGTGCTGATCCTTATTATCTTCCGTATTCTGCAAGGGCGACGGGTGTTATAGATCACAGAACAAGTTGATCGTGTGCTTTCCGGCATACGTTGTGAAGTCTCAGTCCCATTGGGACGGTATATCGGTGCCGGGTGGCGTAAGCCCCCGGAAAGTAAATTTATTTTTGAGCCAGAGTCCCGGTAGGGACGGCATAAACTCCTCGCCGGGAAGCAGGCGATTCCCGGCACACGAATGCGGTCGATGTGTGTGGTCAAGCGCCTGCTTGACCGATTTTACTTATTGTTCTCTGAACTCACCCCGGGATAAATTAATCGAGGATAGTCATCAGAGCCGTTTCTTTTCTTCCATCTCGGATGATAAGAGTGTACATTCCATTAGGAAGTCCTTCGCGATCAATTCTGATGGACGAGCGGTCCGTCGAATAGGTACGAAAAGTTCTGCCAAGGATATCGACGATTGAAATTTGTACCGGCTCCTGACCAGGATTCTCGAACGACAAAAAGGCAGCGGTATGCCACGGATTAGGCGAGAGTGATACCGACATGGGCTGCACCTGCCTTTGTGATACGGAATTCTTTGGCTCCTGATATTTTATAAGCGCAATATCCGTATATCCAATTACATCCTGTGAACCTCCGCAAATAAAAATCTCTCCTTTATCTGTGAGTGTAAAATCGCTGGGGAGCGCTTGACCTCCGTTGGGCCCAGCATATCGAAGACGATAAAGCTCATGACCGTCAGGAGCATATTTTAGAAAAACTATATCAGATTTTACTGTGTCCGCACTTTGAATGAGTGCGCAGACATTCCCATTCTGGTCAAGAGACATCTTTTTGATAACATCCGCAGCACCGCCAAGTCCATCGAATTCGGTTATCCAAGACATCACACCTGTACTCGCCGAAAAACGTAATGTTGCGACATCTTTGTCTTCATATAGGGTATTATGAGCATAACTGATAAACACGCCGCCATGTTGATCAGCTGCCATAAAGACCGGGTCGGATAGTCCTTGCACCCCAGTCTGCAGAACACGCGACCATACAAGGTGGCCCGAAACATCTATCTTCTGCGCTAAAAGAGTGTCTCCACTACGAATTGCTTCATAAATATTTTGGTCGCTATCTAAGGCAATTGCAACAACGTCATAATAGCGATGATCTTCGAAAATAGATTGGACGTTCGTGCCAGAAACAGAAAAAAGATATCCGTAATATTGCGCTCCCCAGCCATCGACGGATTGGTCACGGTAAAGAGAAATATATATACTTCCATCGTGTGCTTGCACTGAGCTTGTTGCCATATCAATTCCACTATATGGAGGATCCCAACGGCGCTTATATAGTGACGGACCCCAAATGTCTTCCTTCATCAATATTTCGCCTTGAGAATTAAAGGCGCTCATTCCAATCTCATTAGGACCATGGCCGCTAATATTGGTCAATACAAAAACAGATTGATCTGGCCTCAACAACATGGAAGTATATGCATTATTGATATATCCCAAACTGTTAATAAGTGATACTCTGCCAAGGCTATCGATATAGTGCAGCCAATCCTGATTATCAGAGTGACTTAATACAAAACAACCATGATATTTATCGCTTACTGTAAATTCAACTCCATCATAGGTGGGTGCGGAGGTTGGCAACTCTACTTTAGAAAGTAATTGACCAGACTCTGAAAAATCGTAAGCAATGGGTTGATAAGAGAAACTTATGCCCTGGTGTGAGCCTATCACAATAATAGAGTCGCCCATAGTAAGCAAAGCACCAGCTGTATGATGAAGAGTATCTCTTACATCGCGTTCCGTTCTCACCCAAGCAAGCGTTCTTCCACCTTCTCGTGAAGTAGTGCCAGTTCCTTCCATCCATACTGTATCGATATTTCCTTCGCCCGAAACAAGAAAGAGCTTTCCGGTATCGACTCTCGCGGCAACTGGTGTATATCCTACCCTGAGAGATAATGTTCCTAAACTGTCACCAACTCCTCCATATACTTGAAAACTGGAGTTATCCGTATAGGCAGCTTTCAATAGGTCTCCAGTCTGCGATATATTCGAAAGCTTGAAATGTTTATATTGTGTCTCACCAATCTCAGTAATGCCGAAATGCAACGTATCGGGATCGGCAACGAACACGGAAGCTTTGCCACTTGCGAAAACGGTAAAAAGCTCTAACTTTCTGGCGGTGTTCGTTGCAAGCTCTGCATCGGCCTGTAAATCGCCACCATTGAGGACGGTAAGTTCGAGGTCCACACTAAGGGAATCATGGGGATATATTATACCGCTTGCCGGAGTCATTGTGAGGTGTAATGTACCAGGCAGCAAGCTATCTATTCTGACGATACTATCGCTGACATTCCTTAGAACGACTGTCTGGTGAACTCCAACATTCAGATCGGCTTGACCGAAATAAATCATCCTCGGCATACTTAGAACTGGTTTCCGCCCTCCACCACCATCGAATGTTTTGACAGATTTGCATCCTACAATCACTGCCACGCTATCGTTAAAAAGATAGACACCCGAAGGGCCGGGATATCCAATACCCTGAGTGTACCATGTTTTGCCGCTATCCGTCGTCGCCATAACATAATCCTCATCCCCTACGGTTAAATAACCGATACCATGCGCATTGATCTCCATCAGCATCACACCGTAAGGGAAGCTCATGAAGACGCTCCAGGTAAGTCCGGTATCGACCGATTTGTACACAGAGGTCCCATGAAGAATAAACCAGCTTCCGTCGGGACTGGGGGAAATAATGTATCCACCGCCGTATTCGCTGCCGGTGTAGAATGAGTCGATGGTTTGGGACTTAACTTGCGACCAACTCGCCCCACTATCCAGAGTCCTAAAAAGTGTGTTATCCGACATTGAAGCAAATCCAACATTGTCGGAAAAAGCTATATGTTGAATTCCTATTGGAGAATAGGATGCTGGAGAAATATGGTAACTCCTTCCAGTAGCATCGTCCCAAACAGTATTACAGCCATAGACTTCGTATCCGATTGGAGCAGTGCCATAGTAATAATGTCCTGAATATCTATCGATGATTTCGTATCCCATACCTTGGCCTCCGGCATTCCCTCCGCTCCAAGAGTGGCCAGTGTCTGATGATGAAACTCTCCAACAATTATTTAGATATGCAGATTGATACTGGTATCCAAATACCGTGGCATTTCCTGGCGATGATAGGTGAATTGATTTCGGAGTACCTGGGGGTAAGTTTGAATTCGTCCACGTAGCCCCACCATCTACAGTAAAGTAAACATTTTGCCCGGAGAGCACCACACCAGCAGAATCGGAAACAAAATCAAAGTCATTTCCACATGGCCCTGAAAATGGCTGCCATCCTGACTGAGCAAAGCTAGTTGCCGAGAGCGATAATACGAAAATTAGAATTAAGGGAGTCTTCATTTGTAAATACAACTGTTGATTGGCAAGAAATATAACAATCCACGACTGTTTCGCAAGGTCAAAAATCCATCCCTTACTGTTATTAGGTTCTGCTGCCTTTTGTGTGAAAATGTCTGACCGCAACGCGGCCGCCCACCGTACCTTTACACAATCATGAATCTGCCCTGAAAGGGCATGCTTTGTTAGCCAGGGGTGAAGTCCGCAGCAGCGGACGGAACCCCTGGTCGTGAAATTTCCGCCAGGATGATCATAGCCCTGAAAGGGCGCTGTAAGCTGTGTACGTTTACGATCGCCCATTACAGGGCGATACGGTAAAAACGTCGACCATACCAGGGGTTTGCTCCTTCGTCACTCACCCCTGGCTAACAAAACAGGCCCCTACCGGGGCGGATTCGTCACAATATTCCCAATCCTCCCCCATGCTTCCGCATGGTGAACCGCGTTGCGGTCAAAGATTCTCTATATATAATAGCCCTTGATGCCGAATCCATAATACATGGACACTTCTAAAAAATTAGAATATCCTACATTACATTGACTAATACATTGGAATTATGTTGTTACAATTTGCGTTAAATATATAAATTAAACCATTTTTTAACTCCATTTAATCTGCCGCCATGTCTTCCTTCGCGCCAAAACCCTTCCATGTCTTTACGATCGATTCCTTCCTGAAGCAGAAAGCCATGATTCCCGAATCCAAAATAATCTGGAATTCCATTCGTGGGCTGGGGAATTCGCCGCCCGACCCGAAAAATGAAGACCTCATTCAGGTGGCTTCGGAGGCGATTAATATTGTCTCGTGCCGGGATGTACGGAAGAACGTACGCGCTTCGCTGCGAATGGGCTTCGAGCTAAGTCAGCAGAGACTAAAAGTACTCTATGTCAATAGCTATGCTGGTATGGCACTGTTGCAGGAGAGTATGAAGGCGGAGTTGGGAGCGCTTGAGGCACCTTCCACAAATTTGGGAGGTACTAAGCCAGAAGATGGCTTTGGCGAAGGCGAACTTCCAGAGAATAAGGCGCTCCCCACCTTCCGGCTTATCGACTCTCCGATGGGACAATGGGAGTGGAATCTAAATGCCATCCGTAAGGAGATCGAGGCTCATGCAACCAATATCCTCATCCTGAACTCATTCGAGTTTGCGGCGCTCAACCACCGCCAAAAGCAGAAATTAGCCTACGATCTGATCGCTCTTCAGACTGACTACTACCTGACTGTCATACTCTTTACGCAAG
>PLXB01000301.1:3259-4497 GCA_003151215.1 Ignavibacteriota bacterium | reverse complement strand
CGGATCGTAGAGATCGGCAAGTGTGGCATCGGGAAAAGCAGCGCGTGCATCAAGCACTTTCTGTGCCACTTGTTCGACTTTCTTCTTCTGCGTTTCGCTTGCGGGACTAAATCAGACACAGGAACGAGTTGACACTAGTCCCGAAGGGACGACAGATTATTATTCATCCGGCGAAAGAAAATAAACGGGCTCCAACGGAAGTAATCTTTTGTCTTCATCGGTCAATTTATTATAAAATTCCTGCCAAAGTTCAATAAATCTATCCATATCTATAAGCTCGATATGCTTTGCAGAACTCCTAGATGCATTTCGAGCATCCGAGGAGAATCCGCCTGAAGAAATAAATATCCCTACTTCTCCGTCGCCGCTTAACAACCCCCGCAATTGGTTGACTTCGGCATTTGCTGAAGCTGCCCCTCTATGTTTTACTTGTACTTTGATTCGCGGAGCCACTGTTCCAAGAGGATCACGATAAGCAATTATATCAATCCCACCATCTCGCCCTTTTGGTGAAATAAAGGGTGTGTGATAACCCATACCACGTAATAGGGCTGCACAAAGAAATTGGAATTCGTATGCATTAAGCGAATCTATATAAGCAGTAATTCCTTCTCGAGCACGTGATTGCATTTCGTCAAGAGTTAAATCGGATCTCTCTTGTATATCTTCCGAAGTTTCATCTATTACTTCTTCTTCACTTTTAGGATTGGACGCACGCCAGACCTGATACGCCGTATCTATAAAATCAACGAGGTCAGAAGGGCTTCTTGAAAGAGATCGCTCCCCCTCAGGAGTCAGATACCAAACACCTTTTTTCTTAATCAATAAACCGGCTTTAATTAGTCCAATTGAATAGAAATGAAATACAGATTTCCATCGTGTATATCCCGTTTTCGGATATACAAATAATTCGTAGTCATCGAACACCGAGCGGCTTTCCATTTCATTCATTACGTCCTGTCCACGCATTTGAGAACCATGCTCTTTCAGTATTTGAAGGCACAGATGCAATGTCTTGTTTGCGATCGCTCTTGATTTTGATATTTCCGGTCGTGCCATAATTAATTTATTCAGATATAATTTTCTTCTCCCCCTCTTCCTCCTTGCTTCGCGGTCTTTTATCTCATTCCAGCTTAGAGGTTTCATGGAATGCAAAGATACGAAGGCACTCCCTCCCGGCTTTTATATTATCCGTCTTACTGCCGGCGGCGAAAGCGTTTCGAAGGTTGTGGAAGTGG
>PLXB01000301.1:0-3228 GCA_003151215.1 Ignavibacteriota bacterium | reverse complement strand
AGCAAGGTGATGAATCTTGTTGCCGATGGCGATACGGTGGAGATCGATGCCGGGCTGTATTCCGGCGATGTCGGAACGTGGACGAAGAGTAATCTTGTCATTCGTGGTATTGGCGGCTTCGCACATTTGGATGCTGCGGGACAGAATGCCGGCGGCAAGGCGATATGGGTTATTACGGGAAAGAATACATACATTGAAAATATCGAATTCTCCGACTGTACGGTGCCCGATCATAATGGCGCCGGCATCAGACAGGAAGGCGATAATCTCGAACTTCGTCATTGCTATTTTCATGATAATGAAGATGGCATTCTCACTGATCCGAGTGCAACGAGCGATATTCTTTTCGAAGCCTGCGAATTTGCGCGCAACGGATATGGCGACGGATATTCGCATAATATGTATATCGGCAATATCCGAACATTTACGATGCGCTTCTGCTATTCGCATCATGCAATAGTCGGGCATTGCGTGAAATCGCGGGCAATGAATAATTTCATCGAGTATAACCGCATCATGGATGAAGATACAGGCTCGGCAAGTTATCTTATCAATCTTCCCAACGGCGGATTTTCTATTGTCTTGGGGAATACGATGATGAAAGGACCGATGGCACAGAACCGAACATTGGTGGATTACGGGTCTGAAGGACTTTCAAATCCTTCGAAGCAATTATATGTCGTAAGTAATACAATGGTCTCAACAAGACCTAATGGTGCAACATTTGTTGCCGTGGCATCAGGAACAGATACGGCAAGGATTATCAATAATATTTTTGCCGGACCGGGAATAATAGAATCAGGAGTGGCAGATACAATTACTAATGGATTTTCTTTAGCATACCATTTTCCATTTTCTGATTTTAGCAAATTTGATTATCGTCTTTTGGGTGATCAACTCCCTATTCCATCACCTTCTAACCCTGGGTATGCTGAAAACTTTTCATTAACCCCGGTTTTTGAATACCAACATCCAGAAGATAGTATCGCCAGGATGAAATTATTTTTAATAGGCGCATTTGAGAATGAGTTTGGATATGTTGCAACTACTGTACCTAATCTGCAATCTATTAATTTCCCTAACCCCTTCTCCAAAAAAACAACGATTGATCTTGGCGCCAATAATGAGACATCGGTTACAATAAACATCTTCAATCAACTTGGCGAAAATATTCGCACTGAGAATCTCATGCCGGAAAATTCACAACTAATTTTCGAGCGCGGCAATCTTGCGGCAGGAGTTTATTACTATGAGATCCTTAATTCAAAAGGCGATCGAATTGCCTCCGGAAAACTTGCGATCCTTTAATTGCGAATAATTTTACTTCACCAGTATCATCGTCTTGCTCTCGACGTGATCGCCGGCCTGGAAGATATAGGTATATGCTCCTGTGGAATATTTACTGCCGTCGAAGAGAATATCGTATGTGCCGGGAGTTTTGGGCTCATTCACTAAGACTGCGGCAAGCCTGCCCATCTGATCGAAAAGCGTGATCTTCACATTGACAGCGCTTCCGTTAAGCGTCTTGCCGATGGCATACTGCAGATGCGTTGTCGGATTGAACGGATTCGGATTATTCTGCTCGATGCTTGTTCCCGGAGGTCCGGCTGCAAGGCTGACGGGGAAACAAATATCAGAGATCGTGATCTTTCCCGGATCGCTTGCTGCAAAGGGTTCGAGAGGATTATCAAAACTGATTCCGGACTGATCGAGAGCGGTAAACTGTCCGACGGTCGCATTATCATGAGCATGAAAGCGAAGAGTCAGGAGCTGCCCTCCGGGGCCGAAATGCGTCGTAACCGAGGCGATCGAAATATGAATGATGCCGATACCGGGAGATGAAGTAGCAAGGCTCCACTGAGTGGTATTAATAAGCGATCCTTTGTTTACGGAAACAAGATCAAAGACCGAAGTATTGAATGCAATATCCTCGGTCATGCTTGAAACAGGACTGAGCGTGCTATCAAGCGGATCGCCCGGCATGACAAGCTGCTGCGTTACGTCAATGTCTTTTCCGGCACTGATGAAATAGATGGTATCGATAACGAGCTTCACATCAAGCGGCTGATGATCGGTCCCCCTGAAGGTAATCGTCGTCGAAGTACCGTCATCATAATTCAAAATAAACGCTCCGTCATGATTGCCCCAAAAAGGAATATGAATTTGCGGCGAGAAGGTGATCGAATAGATGATCGAATGCCCGGGCTCATAGGAGATCGGTCCCTGATTCCCGACAACGGTATATTCCAAAGGATTCGTATTCGTTGTGGAAATAATATCCATCGGTCCGGTGCCGATGTTGCCGAACTGATCGGTTAATGTCCGGGACTGCTTGAGAATAACTCTTCCGAAATCAAGTACGCTTTTTTCTAAACTGACGAGTGGAATTCCCGAAACTCCTTTTGCATAAAAATGAAATACCGAACCGTCATCGGAAGTGACGTCGAATTTTTCATTATATGTGCCATTGACAGTGGGAGCAAAGGTTACGGATATCGGAGACTGGCCGTTCGCGGGGATGGTAACCGGTGCACCGATCACAGAATACGGCGAACCGGGAGTTTCAGGAATAATACTGACGATCTTCACTGAAGAGGAATTGAGATCGATGATCGAATCAGGAAGCATTTTTGTCCTTCCTGTTCTGATCGTTCCGAAATCAAGCGTATCGGAGGTAAAAGCAATTTTAGAACTGATTCCCTGGCCGAATAAATAGATGATCTTCTCTTTATCGGCGCCAAAACCATTTGAAGAAAATATATGGAATTCCGCACTATCTCTTGTGGTACCTGTCGGCATATAGGTAAACTGGAATTCATTAGTCGTATCGACAATAATAAAAGGGACAGTACGCTCGCTTTTGACTGCAAACTTCGCAGCTGCGGCGCCCATCATAGAGACATTCGTAACGCTATAGCCGTCAATACCATAACTCTCGATCGAATCGAGAAGCATCTTCGAAGCACCGACCCGGAGAATACCAAAATCGAGTGTATCTTTTTCAATAGCGATGCCGGGAGTTTCGCGAGCAACATCGATCAGGATATTTCCGGAGTTATCGCCGTAATAAGTTGAGGGGGGGTTCTGTGTATCAAAGAAACGGAATGTTAATGCCGAACCGAGACTGATAATGCTTGCATCATAATTATGGCTTGATTGGTAGCTATTTTGAAATCCCGATGGCATCCAAAAATTATAGAACCAATCCTCATTAGTTGGACTGTTGCG
>PLXB01000211.1 GCA_003151215.1 Ignavibacteriota bacterium | reverse complement strand
TGGTCGCGGAGAAGAACAGGGTCTGCCGGGCGTGGGGCACGGCCTTGAGGATCTGATGAATGGAAGGCAGGAAGCCCATATCGAGCATCCGGTCAGCTTCATCTAACACTAAAATTTCCAGATGCTGTAGCGAAACAAACCCCTGCTCCATCAGATCAAGCAATCTTCCCGGCGTTGCCACCACAATATCCACCCCTCTTTGAAGAGACGAGGTCTGCTTGCCTTGTTTGACACCGCCGAAAATAACAACGCTGTGAAGTCCGACATGCCTGCCGTAGGCCTTTATGCTTTCGTCGATCTGCATTGCCAGTTCGCGAGTCGGTGTAAGGATCAGACTCCTGATCGTTCTCCGCTTGCCATGAACCTTATTCGCGCCAAGAAGTTGAATGATCGGGATCGCAAATGCTGCCGTCTTTCCGGTACCAGTTTGTGCAACGCCAAGAAAATCCTTCCCGCTTAAAATGACAGGAATCGCTTTCGTCTGAATAGGTGTGGGTGTCTTATATCCTTCTTCGGTGAGAGATTTCAGGATCGGTTCAATGATATGTAATGATTTAAACGGCATGGATCTTTCTCTATAATCTATATGACAATTCACTCTCATTCCAAAAGAGAGGGGCGGCGAGTAACCAACGAAAATCAGATCGAAATGGAGAGTGATGTGCTGGTTGAAATCAGGCTGCTAAGTAAATAACAAATATTTTAGGAAGGTAATTCGTTTTAATTAAGAGCTTATCAGCATACCTGTAGGCCAGTTTTCTGGTCTTTTCGGACTAAAACCCTGACCGTAAGATTAATTTACAACAGGAGTAAAATTCTTTACCTTATTGAAAGTCAGTGATATTTGAAAAGATTGTTATTTCTACGCATAGGGTATAAGTATGATTTGGAATAGTTGTTGCATCCCCCTCATTCTGTTCAGAGACAGCCTACTCCATGGGTGGATGAAGTAGGATTGTATCTGGGTAAAAAGGAGAAGAAAATATCTGCACAAAGTGCGGATTATTCCTAAGGGCTGCAACAGCAGCCCTTTTTATAAATGACCGGAAATTTGGAAGAAGTACCTATAGGATTTGTCTCTCCGCGGAATGCGTTGTCAAAGCGTTCACATTCCTGCACAACAATGAGAGAAAAGATGATCCTGTCCTGGGCATTCGAGCATTCCTCGGACGGCATGCTCATTACCGATCTGAACGGTGTAATTACCATGGTCAATACGGCCTTTTGCACGATGTTTGGTTTTAGCCACGAGGAAGCGATCGGTAAGAAGACAAATATGCTTCGGAGCAGGTATTCGACTCAGGAGTTTTATGATAAAATGTGGCGTTCGCTCGGAACTAAGGGCGAATGGAAAGGAGAAATCATAAACCGGACAAAAAGCGGAACTGAAAAGACCTGTTTTTTGACGATCACTTCAATCTATTCTCCGGATGGCGAAAAACTTGGGTTTCTTGGAGTAGAGATCGATCTGACGGAAAGAAAACGATTAGAGGATCAGGTTATTCAAGGCGAGAAATTAGCCAGTATCGGAGAAAGCCTTGCTACATTGATGCATGAGATCAGGAATCCGATAAACGGTATTTCGATGAATATTTATATGCTCGAAGATACTGCAAAGAGGAATGCTCATTGGTCGGAAGAAGAAAAAGAATCCATCCACCTCATAAGTAAAGAAGTAAAGAGGCTGGAAGGACTGATCAAAAACGCTCTTTCGTATGCCCGCAAGGTCTTCATTAATCCTGAGCGTATAGTCGTCAATGATTTCTTTGAAGAGTTACGGGAACTTCTGATCTTTCAGGCACAAGATCAGCATGTAGAACTTGTACTCACCACAGATACCGAACCTGTCTTAGGATATTTCGATCCGGACCTATTGAAACAAGTGCTGCTCAATCTTGTTCAAAATGCTATTGAAGCTGCATCACATACTGATGAGCGAGCTGTTCGGCTTACAGCGAATATTGAAGACGATCCGAAGTGGCAATATATCAGCGCTTCGGGAAGAGTACTTCTGCTTAAAGTGGAAAATTCCGGTCCGCGTATTCCGGATGACGTGAGGGCGAATCTATTCAAACCCTTCTTCACTACGAAAGCACAGGGACTTGGGCTTGGACTTGCAACAAGTGCAAAGATCGTTCGGCAGCATCATGGTATTATCAACCACGGGCATACCGATGAGGTCCCGTATACTACTACATTTACGATAGCATTACCGAAATAACATTATTCATAATGCAAACTACTGTAAAACGCATACTCGTTGTCGATGACGATCCCACCACAAGGCGAACACTTGAGAGATTTCTCATTCGGGAAGGCTACTTTGTCAGTACAGCCGTCAATGCCAACGATGCAATGCTTGCCGTGCATGTCGAATCTCCGGATATCATTCTCTCCGATATTTATATGCCGGGCAAAACAGGTCTCGAATTACATGCGATGATCACAGAACTACATCTGAATATTCCGACAATTTTGATGACCGGGCAGGATGATATGCCCACAACTGTCAAAGCCATGCAGCAAGGCGCTTATGATTATCTTTCGAAGCCCCTTGATCTTGAGAGACTGAAAACGATCCTGTCGCGGCTTATCAGCAACCAAGAACTTTCGGAGCGTCTGCAGCTTATCGTAGATAAAGAAACGCAGGAATATAAGCTCGAAGAGCTTCTTGTCGGGCATGATCCGCGAATGATGGAAATATACAAGACCATTGGTAATGTCACCCGTTCACGCGTTACCGTTCTTATTGAAGGAGAATCGGGAACAGGAAAAGAATTAATTGCCAGAGCGATTCATTATAATTCTCCCTGGAGTGCTGAGCCTTTTATCGCCGTCAATTGCACCGCTTTGGTAGAAACCCTTCTCGAATCAGAACTATTCGGGCATGTCAAAGGCTCGTTTACGGGCGCTACTGTCGATAAGAAGGGTAAATTTGAATTAGCACAAAACGGCACGATCTTTTTGGATGAAATTGCCGAGATCGCTCCGGCATTACAGGTAAAATTGCTTCGCGTCCTGCAAGAGCGTGAATTCGTGCGCGTTGGCGGAGACAAAACGCTGCGCATGAATGCTCGTGTGATCGCGGCAACAAATCGTGATATGGGAAAAGAAGTTGCAGACGGAAGATTCCGTGAAGATCTCTACTATCGTTTGAATGTCGTTTCCATCA
>PLXB01000014.1 GCA_003151215.1 Ignavibacteriota bacterium | reverse complement strand
GGTTTTAGGTCCAAAGAATGCGCGGCAAAACCTCAAAAAAGGTATGGCCCCAGCGCCTAATCATGCCAGAATCCAATCAATCACACAAATCATATTTCAGAAATTTGTAACTTTTCCGCTTAAAAAGCATTATGTAATAGTTAACTAACTACTCAAAACATGAAATTACGCGATTCTATACTCTTTTCGGCGCTTTTTGCAATTCAGGGCTGCTCTTCGAGCACAGCCCCTGACCCGACAGCATTCGATTTTACTCATGCTAATGCTCAATATCTCAATAATGTCTCGGATATTTATGGCGTCACAACGCTCTCCACCGGAGTGTGGGTTGGCCCGGATATTAAGTGGAAAGATAAGCTCGGCATTGTTCGAGCGCTTTCCGATAACCCCGGTAAAGTAATTTTGCTTTCGTTTTGGAATTCTGCCCCCGATACCGCATTTGCCGAGGAGCAGACGCTCGATTCCGTTCAGACGGATATGCCCGACAGCGTAGTAGTTATTTCTGTTGCGTCATATAACACCACGAGGAGCTTCCAATCGATAGATAGCTTTATCGTCGCACATAAATTCAACCACCAGGAAGTTGTAGATTCAACACAGCGCGCACAAGCTATCTATAGCAGCAACCAACTCGGTTATCCGGAGACTTTTGTGCTAAAGCCGAATGGAGTCGTTATGAACCACACATTCTACTTGGGTTGGGCGAGCCGCCCTATGCTCGATAGCCTTGTTCGATTGGCGTATCATTAATAAATGCTACGAATAAATCTTTCTTATNNGTTCCGAGGAATCGAGGGAAGCAATCCGTTTAAATTCAACGCAATCTTCGGTGATTGCTTCATCGTCCCTCCGGGACTCCTCGCAATGACGTTATAAAAATGAGTAAATCAATTTACTCACCACTCCCGATTATGCCGCAATTCCCAAAAGTGTTTTTGCACTGTGTCTCGCGTTGATTTAGCCAAAAGCTTTTTCCCTGCACGGTATTTCATTCTGGCTAATCCCCCCGGAATTGCGAGCGCCAGTATCGATCCCATTACCACAAACTCGATCCATCCCCGCTCGCCCCGAAGATCAGGCAACACAAGAAAAATAAACGAGCTTGCCAAAAGCAAAATTGCTACGGCAGACATCCTCTTCGATGTGCGTTGTGTAATCATGGTATGTTTAACGGTCATGGTACTGGATCAAAACCCCCTCTGTGCAAAGGATGGCAGCGCCCGATTCGTTTCACGCCCATCCACCCGCCGCGAGCGACGCCGTATTTTGCGATTGCCTCCATCATGTATTCCGAGCACGTCGGCGTAAACCTGCACGACGGCGGGAAGAGCGGCGATATAAGCAGCCGGTACATTCGGATAAGGAAGATGAAGAGGGAGCGCATGTGAACTTGTTCAAGCGGAGTGTGGCCGGTTGGGTTCCTGATAGCGGATTTTGCGGATGCCTTAGTTTTTTGTGTTATATTGTGGTAAATTAATAATGGGTCAAGCGATGGTCAATAAAGGTCGCGTTAAATTATTGGGTATTTTAGGCTGCTTTCTCATTGCGATGGCGGGTTTGTCTTGTAGCGCGCCAGTTGAAACGAGTGGGACGCTCGGTGCTACATTTGTCGGAAAAGTGATGCTCTACGATGCATCGAATAATCGAATTTCGCAGCCTGTTAAGATTCTGATTCCGGCGCTTGGGAGATCAACCGTAAGCGACGACTCAGGCCGATGGTCTATGAGTTTAATTCGATTTGGCGCTTACGATGTCTTTGCCACAAGCTCAGGTTATGACACTCTTCCATATTATGGTATTATATCGAGCGGAGATACGACCGCGCTCGGTACAGGTCAACTTGGGACAGACCCCTCCGAGCATGTTACGATTTCGTCTGTGGCCTGGTCAAGCGATATGCAGCAGTGGCCTTTGACCGTTAGCGGAACTGCGGACGAAACAATGAATGAAGTGGTGGTTTTCATAGATACCGTTCCGGGAGTTGCGCCAAAAGACCCACATTTTATTGGTTCACTTGGATATGGAGGAGCAGGGGGTAACGCAGGTAAAATTACATGGACCTTGACCGCCGCAATGTCTCAGTTGGACACATTTAAGTTTCATAGTGGGGTAAAGCTTTATTTCACTGCTTGCGCTGCGAGCGGTTTTTCAGGAATTAATAGTAGTAGGTATGGCTTCAATGAGTCATCAATATGGGTAATGGATCCTTATACAGGTCAAGCCCGTGTTATTTCACCAGGTACACCTTCGGCAGCTTATGAATCAACTTACCCTTGGTAGCAGCCTTAAGGCTTTTCGTATCGCACGAAAGGATCTGCATATTCATTTATGCTGGTTTGTCTTGGCTTGTGCTTGTTCATGCAGCAATTCTAATACTCTCACTCAGCCGATTTTAACCGGAAATCTCTCAGGGCACATATACTTAGTCGATTCTACATTCTCTCAAATTTCTTCTGGCGGTGTAACCGTTTCGCTGGCGGAAATACAGAGATCGACGAAGACCGATTCAAGTGGAAGCTGGACAATGAGTAACATCCAAATCGGCAATTACGAAGTAATTGCGACAAAACCAGGGTTCGGCACAATGAAGTGGTTCCAGGAGCAGGTACTTGGTCCTGGGACGCTCTACATCAATCCAACATACATATACCAGGCACCGAGCTGTACTCTTTTTCTTGATTCTGTTACGAGCAACGGCTTGATTAATTTTTTTGGAAGGATCGAAGGGTTTAAGTCCGTGCTTTACATCCAATTCGATGTCGATTCCGACAGTACCACAG
>PLXB01000058.1 GCA_003151215.1 Ignavibacteriota bacterium | reverse complement strand
TCGACGTTTCAACCGATGCCAATTCTAAGATCGCATACTGTATCATCAAGCCGGATGGCTCATGCACTAATTATTCTGCTGATATGATCAATGGCGGTTCAGGGCAGATCAGAATTTCGAGTATTACACCCACACTTCAAGGAACATTTAGCGGTACGTTGCAGCTTATCGGAGGATCAGGTTCTGTAACCATATCAAATGGTGAGTTCAACTCGGGCTACCATTGATCATTTGAGATCATCCATAGTTTTGCTTATTAACAATTAAAATTATTATACATACATTATATCGGCATGAAAAATAAACTTCAACATTTATTAGTTTTTTTCGGATTACTCGCTTTGACAAGCATTTCGATTTCGGGGTGCAGCAATAATTCCACCCCTACCAATAATACTGTGTATCCGCCAACGATGACCATCATGACACCGACATTGAATAATGTTATTAATGGTGGAACGCAAAATTATCAGATCACTTGGAGCGGTACAGGCATTGCAACTCAGAAAACACTCGACTATTCACTCGATAACGGCGGGACGTGGTCTCAGATAGGCGTCTTAAATACTGATGCTACTTCGTATAGCTGGAATGTTCCGAACCTCGCTTCTGCTAAAGCAATGGTTCGAGTTACCGATAAAAATGGATTAACAGCTTCAAGCGGTATCTTCAGTATAACAGTCACCGGGACTCTACCTTCAATCACTATTACAGCCCCAACTTATAATGAAGTTATCACCGGCGGTACTCAAAATTATCCTATCACGTGGAGTGGTACTGGTATTACAGCACAGAAAACTCTGGAATATTCTCTTGATAACGGCAGCACATGGACGCAGATCACCGTTCTTAATGCTGCGGTGAATTCATACAATTGGAATGTTCCTAATGTTGCTTCTAACAAAGCGATCATCCGTATTACTGATCAGAACGGGATCAGAGGATCGAGCGGAGTTTTCACGATCACTGCCACAAACGGTTTGCAGATCGGAGAAACAGATGCTACGATCAACGGCGGTATATTCAAAGTACTGGATACAAAAACTATTAAAAGCG
Organism: Ignavibacteriota bacterium; assembly: GCA_003151215.1. The sequence goes on along the minus strand of PLXB01000058.1, from coordinate 1,704 downwards.
CTTTGACGGTTACCGTAACTGCAACCTTGCCGAAAAAGACGGATGCAACACTCGATTCGGTTCAGCTAACACTCGTGATTCCCATTCAGGGCGGACTTCCTTATACGATAGACGTACCAACCGATATTAATGGTGCACTCATTAATTATTGTATCAAACAGTATCCCGGCGGATTTTGTAACAGTTATAAGGCAGCAAAGGGAACCGGTTCCGGTACGATCACTATCACGAACCTGACACCCATCATCGAGGGCACATTCTCTGGCACATTGCCATTTTCAGGAGGAAGCGGTTCTCTGACGATCACCGGAGGCGCTTTCAAAGCACAACTTAATTAATCCATTAACATGACTCCTTCTCCGACGAACGAAGAACTACTTATACATCTTCGAGCTGAAGCATTGCTCGGCGGAGGAGAAAAGCGAATCGAAGATCAGCATAAAAAAGGCAAACTTACTGCCCGTGAGCGAATCACCATTCTTCTTGATGAAGGCTCATTTGAAGAATTTGATATGTTCGCGCGACATCGCTCTAATGATTTTGGACTTGAAAAGCAGCGCCCTCTTGGCGATGGAGTAGTAACAGGTTGCGGCAGGATTTTTGGAAGAACAGTTTTTGTATTTAGCCAGGATTTTACGGTCTTCGGCGGATCACTCTCGGAGGTTCATGCCGAGAAGATCGTCAAAGTCATGGAAATGGCAATGAAAGTCGGCGCTCCTGTCATAGGTCTGAATGATTCAGGAGGCGCACGTATTCAAGAAGGGGTTGTCTCGCTTGGCGGATATGCCGATATTTTTCTTTTGAATACGCTGGCTTCAGGAGTCATCCCGCAAATTTCTGCTATTCTTGGCCCATGTGCAGGCGGAGCAGTGTATTCCCCTGCGATCACTGATTTTGTGTGGATGGTCGAAGGAACAAGCTATATGTTCGTTACCGGTCCTAATGTCGTCAAAACTGTAACTCATGAAGATGTAACAAGTGAAGCACTTGGTGGTGCCGATACTCATGCAGAGAAATCCGGCGTCGCACACTTTGCAACCATAAATGAACTTGAATGCTTCGAAGGTATTCGAAAACTTCTGACCTACATTCCCCAGAACAATAAAGAGAAGACGCCGATCATCATGAGCGACGATACACCCGATCGTAATTGCACAAAGCTCGATTCTATCATTCCCGATAACGCAAATAAAGCGTATGACATGAAACAAGTCATTGCAGAAGTGGTGGATAGGGAAAGCTACTTCGAAGTTCATGCAGGTTTTGCGCCGAATATTATTGTCGGTTTTGGCAGATTAAATGGCGAGTCCGTCGGCATAGTCGCAAATCAACCTCTCATAATGGCAGGCGTACTGGATATCGATGCCAGCACCAAAGGTGCGCGCTTCGTCCGATTTTGCGATGCCTTTAATATCCCCCTTATTATTTTCGAAGATGTTCCCGGATTTCTTCCGGGCACTGAACAGGAATGGCGCGGGATCATCCGTCACGGGGCAAAGCTGCTCTATGCCTTTGCAGAGGCAACCGTTCCCAAATGCACGATCATTACCCGCAAAGCATATGGCGGAGCATACGACGTCATGAACTCCAAGCATATCCGCGGCGATATGAACTACGCCTGGCCTACTGCAGAGATCGCCGTAATGGGAGCAAAAGGAGCTGTCGAGATTATTTTCAAAAAAGAAATCAGTGAAGCCCCCGATC
>PLXB01000505.1 GCA_003151215.1 Ignavibacteriota bacterium | reverse complement strand
ACAACTGCTGAAACTCTCCATCGCTCGGAACATGCCAACCATTCGGACAGATGCCTCGCACACCACTCGGGTTCGCATTGCTAGCAGATGCGCCTTGCATCATGGTGTTCCAATCATACAGCATTCCAAAGGTTGCGCAATTACCTGCATCATTATTGTAGCATGCAGAACCGGAGCCTGACGGATTGTAATCAAGGTTTTCCGCCATCCATTGTTGCTTGCCGATACAAACTGTTGCATATTTTTTTCCGTCGCGCTGATCGATCAACGTATCTCCACATGGTTTCGGATAACTGTAATCATCTGCGCCAAAATGCTTGAATAGCAGATGTCCATTAGGGTCAGTGGCATCATAATATTCCGTGCTATGATCATTATAGACAAGGTTCGCTATTTTCGTACTATCAAAATCCCAGGCAAGCCCCCTTGATAAAGTGTCTTCCATCTGTTTTGCGAAAAAGACGCTGACAGGATCGGATATTCCATTATTAAAAGCAAAACCATAATAGCTAATAGGATTCTTCGACAAAAAAGAAGTTTTAATATAACCGGGAAATGCCGGTACATCCGCGTCTTCACCACTATAACACATACTTCCCATAATAACCGTACCTGAAAGTGGAGATAGCTGGTCAATAAACTTTGAGGTGACGTTAAGATCGAGACTAACAGTATCTTTATTATATGCCTTTTGCCAATACGGCTTCCCCTTACTTCCTTTAGCACGATTAACGAGCCTCAACTCACCTGACATTAATTTATCGAACATATCCTGACTACCTTGAGCAATGATTCTTGCTTTAAATAAATCGTCGCTGACTATAGTGTTATCGAGAGTTATTTTTGAACCGGTCATAAAGGCATCGGGTGCGCCATGAGTATCGATAATAACAAACCCATAATTTTGGAAAGTATTGACGATCGGGTAAGTACACTGCTCATCTTTTAGCACCGTAACATTCAAACCAACTGACGAACCTTGAAGAATGTCAACCGTACTTTGGGTCTCATTATTCTTATAAAATTCTTTACATCCTGCGCAATAGATCAATACGTTTTTATTTGTGATCGTATTATTCGAAAGAGTACCACTGCGAGATAGTGCCTGTTCTTTGGTTGAACCACCACCTCCTTTAAAGAGACTGTAGCCTGCCGAATCAGTCTCATCAAAAGAGAAAGTCGTTTGTAAACCTGACTTCAACGTGATCATAATATAAATACTATCCAGTGCTCTTGCCGATTGCACATTCGACTGGGATTGTACCCATGTCAATGTTTGCATTATTGCCTGATGTACATTCCCGTTATTCAGTGCAGAAAATGCAAGAAATTTCGATTGCGTTGAATCCAGGATTTGTGCAACTTCAAAGAGCGAAGGTGTCGGTCCTTTCGCTGCCTGTGTCGGCGATTTGCACTGCGAAAAAAGCAAGGCGAATGCGGCAAGCGCGATGAGTTTTAGTGTTTTCATAATTTTACATTTTACATTTTTAATTTTTCATTTCCCCTCTTACGGATCTTTGACGCAGCGGCAGGAATTTGCATTGGTTTGTTGTGAAGCAGTCTCGCCGGTTGTGCCGTCACCAGAATTCAGAAACCATATGACTGCGTTTTTACCGTTTGTAGTGAGCTGCGATGTTGCGAACTGAGCTGCGTCTCCGAGGCCAACAAATGTAACTGGTGGTCCGTCGGAAGCATTACCTCCCGGTAACCCCGAAAACCCGCTGCTATTGGTCGCACCGGTATTGGGACTATTCCAAAGCGAAGACATTGCTTTCATCGCACCACCTGCCACAGTGGTTCCGCCCAATGAACCTGCCATCGTGACGTACTCAGCATTGCTCGGAATGTGCCACCCTTTCGGACAGACTCCCTGAACTCCGCTTGGGCTGGCCGTACTCGAAGCTGCTCCCTGCATAAGCGTTGCCCAATCATATAATCTCCCGTAGATAGCCCCATTAGCAGGATCATTATTGTAGAAAAAACTTCCGGCTGCATTGTAATTCAAGTTCTGCGCCATCCATTTTTGCTTCCCGATACAAGTGGTTGTATACTTTTGGCCATCGCGGGCATCGACCAATGTATCACCGCATTTCATATAGCTGTAATTGATCGGACCGAAGTGTTTAAAAAAGAGCTTTTCTGTTGAGAAAGTACCAAGCCCAGGTACGTCATAATACTCAGTGCCATCTTGTTGTAAGTAGCAATGTCCGGTGCTATCGGTGTTCGTGATAAGCTGCTTGATCAGTGAATCTTCCATCTGTTTCGCAAACAGGTTTGAGACGCTGGCTGAATTTCCGCTTGCATAGGAGTAACCATAATAACTGATCGGGTTCAGGCTTGCAAATGCTGCCTGTATGGGTGTAGGGATGCCCATCGTTGCAGGTACCGGCTGGCTCTGACCGCTGTAGCACATATTTCCGAATACCACGGTGCCGGAAAGTTTTGGAAGTCCGGTGACGTAATTACTCGTCAGGATGACGGCAAAATTATAATTCGAGGGCACCTTTTTCGGCAATGGTTTCAATGCAGTGATGGTGAGTCCGCGAGCGAGCATGAGTTGTCCGGCCTGGAACATATCATAAGCGGTGTTTCCAAGGTTCACATTAATGAGCAGTTTGGTCCTGACCTCATCGGAAAGAAGAGTATCCGGCAGCACACTTCCTATTAAAAATCCATTCGGTGCTCCGTGAGTATCAATAATAACAAGGCCATAATTACCAAATTGATTGACAATGTTCGCCGTACATTGTAAACCTTTTACTACTGTGACATTCAACCCCAGACCTGAATTATTGAGCGTATTAAGTTCTCCCTGAAATTCAGCCACCGTTTNNTCGTGATCGTATTCACAGAAAGCGGATCCCATCGGTAGAGATCCCCGCCGCCGCCTTTCCCCCCTCGCGTCACACTTATTCCGCTATCATCGACCTCATCGAGATAGTACATCCCTGTCAAGCCGGATTGAAGCGTGAAGTAAATATAGCTGCTATCGAGTACAGCTGAGGACCGAATGTCGGGCTGGCTCTTTAACCAGTTACCGGTGCGCTGGAACGAAGCGCGAACATTTCCGTTCGTCGAATCGCCATATAACAATAACTGTGNNTGCGAAAAAAGCAAAGCGAATGCGGCAAGCGCGATGAGTTTGAGAGTTTTCATGATCGTGAGTTATGAAGATAAAATAAAAAATTACGGATCTTTCACACAGCGGCAGGAGCGGGCTCCATCACCTAAGACACCCGGTTGTATACCATTACTATTATTACTGAGAGTGTAAACCGACGGAGCGATATACGTAGGGGCAATGGTAGCTGTCGAAGTATTGAACTCTGCCAATATGCCGATATTTTGGTAGAAGGACCCGCCAATGACTCCATCTCCTCCTGGTAATGCGGAAAAACCGCTGCTATTTGTGGCGCCTGTATTGGGACTATTCCAGAGCGATGAAGTTGATTTCATCGCGCCGGCGACCTGACCGCCGCCAAAGCCATTACCGCCGAGAAATTTTATCATTACGATAAATTCGCTATCGCTCGGCACATGCCACCCTTTCGGGCAGACACCCTGAACACCGCTCGGAACCTTGGTACTTGAGACCGGTCCCTGAGTAAGAGTAGTAAAGTCATAGAGCTTTCCATAGGCAGCGCAATTTGCCGGATCGCCATTATAGCATAAGGCACCCGGTACGTCATAGTTTAAATTCTGCGCCATCCATTTTTGATTACCGATGCAAACGGTTGCGTACCTTTGACCATCACGCGAATCAATTAATGTATCTCCGCAAGGCACAGGGTAGCTATAATCATCATAGCCGAAATGCTTAAAATGCAGTTGGCCGGTTGTGAAGTAGGGGTCAGTATATTCCGTCTGATGATCGGAGGGCATAAGGTTTGCGGTCTTTGTACTATCGAGATCGATTGCAAGAGCATCGGCTAATGAGTCTTCCATTATTTTTGCAAAAGCATCTGAGACAGGTGCCGAAGTGCCGTTAAGAAATGCAAAACAGTAATAACTAATTGGATTCTTGTTTATAAAAGACAGTTCGATAGGATTGTAGCCTGTTCCTAAGTTATTTTGCCAGCCGCTATAACACATATTTCCAAAAATAACGGTGCCGGGCATCGCAGGCAGTGCATCAATATATTTGCTGGTCATAAAGAGATCGAGTTCGAAAGTACTTCCATTTTTATTTCTCCACCAATATGGTCGAAGGATGCCCCCTTTTACGTGATGGTAAAAGCTTAACTCACCGGAGAGGAGTTTATCAAGCATATCCTGCCCTCCTTGCTTTGCGATGCTGGCTGTAAATAAATCATTGGTTGTAATTGTAGCGTCAACGGTGATCTTCGTACCGATCATAAACCCATCAGGAAATCCGTGAGTATCGATGATGACCAAACCATAATCTTTGAAGTGATCGACAATCTGGTATGTGCATTGTTCATCCTCGAGTAATGTAACATTGAGACCTGCACCCGATCTATTCAGAATGTTAATCGGAACTTGTATAGAACCATTACTCAAATAAAAGTTACTGTAGCCGGCACAATAGACGAGCACGTTTTTATTTGTGATCGTATTTTTTGAAAGGATGCCGCTGCCCGATAATGCCGGTTCCTTAGATGACCCTGAACCTCCGCCACCTCTGAAGATGCTCATGCTATCGGCTCCAACTTCGTCAAAATAGAATGTCGTTCGCAATCCCGATTTCAATATGATGGTAATATAAGTGCTATCCAAAGCCGCTGCAGATTGAACATTCGGTTGGGATTGTACCCAACTCAGCGTTTGCATAATTGACTGATTGGCATTGCCGTTATTCAGTTCAGTATATGCAAGAAATTTCGATTCTGTCGAATCAAGAATTTGTGCAACTTCAAATAGTGAAGGTGCAGGTCCTGACGGCGCAGTCGGAGCAGTCGATTTGCATTGCGAAAAAAGCAAAGCGAATGCGGCAAGCGCAAGGAGTTTAAGTGTTTTCATGGTCATTCTCTTTGAGAGTGAACGATAAATTATGCGTGGCGATAACAGGTACGAAAATACAATAATATCAATAATGATCTCTCATTTTCGGGAAAGCATAAAGACAGAGGACTTCAATATGAAGGTTAGGATTTAAAACACAAAAGCCGCTCCCGTGAGGCGGCTTTTTCTAAAAAATCGTGGCTTCTGTAAAACGGATACGTTGATGAGACATCCGTGGCAAAAATCTTGTATCGCAAGACAATAAAGATGCATAAGTCGTTCCTGTATTTCATATTAGAGCATTTTTTTAACTAAGTAAATTGTAATTTCCGAATTTTTTTCGTTATTATTGTCCGTAAACCACCTTTTCAAGAATCGGTGCAACTAACTTTTCCTCTTTGCGTTTTAAAAAAGACTTTTTTATTTCACCTTAAAGCCTATGAAACATTCTGTTCTATTGAGTGCATTATTCGCTGTTTTAGTGTATTGCGGTTGTAAGAGCAATTCGACTTCTACACCACCCGGACCGACTATTGTGATTCCAAACGATAGTTCGAGTTGGCTGCTTCAAAATACCCATGTGGATAGTACGGGGAAGACCACGAAGATTGATACATCAAAAAGAGTTGTTGTTGCGACAAATATGACTTATGGCGGATATTCCGATGTCGTCATGACCGTTGAAACGAATCTCCGCACAAAGGTTGCCGATACGGTTTATCTGCGTTACCTTTCCAACGGTGATATTTCTCGTTCGAGCAGTCCGGCGATCGATCCGGAATTGCAGCATTGGTTCACTGTTCCGTATGCTTCGCAAGGAGCACAGTCCGTCTTTTTCGGAGGACCAACGACAAACCTGGGTTTTACTCATGACACTGTAAGCTTCGTTGCATCCTATGTTGGTACTGAGAACGACACTGTCGGAAGCGATATCTATCCTGCCGTCGTTATCAGTTCGACAACATGGCAGCATGCAACTTCCCCGACAAAAGATAGCCTAAGCACCATTACTCAGACGAACTCTTTTATACCGACGAAAGGAATATTCGGTAATCATATTGTACAATCCAATCAGATAAACGGGAAGTCGGTGATCCACAATCAGCAGAAGCTTATCGGCGTTAATTTGAAGTAATAACGAGAAGTTAACGAATTACCTTTCATTCTGAACGGAGCTTTTACATCATAATTCGTGATAATAGAAGCAGTTCAGGATGATAGGCAAGACGAGGATTATCCCATTAATTTCTTAAAATCAAGGTTCAGACGATCTCGGGGAAATTCTTTTCCCTATTATTTTGTAGCCTTATAACCAAAATAACAAGTTACTTTACTTACTCATCAATAAATATATTTCAACATGCGTATTATTATTACGGCAGCGGTTCTCGTGATCATTGCCGCTACTACAACAATGGCTCAATCAAGTGCAACCACCACCGGGACTGTAACAACCACTATAACCACAACAACTTCCGGCGTTACGATCATCACAACACCTTCGGGTTTGCAATATGTCGATTATAAAGTCGGCGACGGGGCAATGCCGAAAGCAGGACAGACGGTTCAGGTTAATTATACCGGCAAGCTTACCGATTCTACGGCATTCGATTCCAGCACTGATCCGAAATTTGGCCACGTTGCACCCATTGAATTTGCGATCGGTACTCATCAGGTGATCGCAGGTTGGGATGAAGGCCTGATGTCTATGAAGGTCGGTGGCAAACGTAAACTTATTATTCCCTATAATCTTGCTTATGGCGAACAGGGACGTCCGCCGGTTATTCCTGCCAAAGCTACGTTGATCTTCGATGTCGAACTTGTCGGCATAAAATAATGGTGCACTTGCAGCATCATCGCGAACACCATTTCACCGCCGGTGAGATGGTGCGCGATATCGTTATCGGCATGTCCGATGGCTTGACCGTTCCCTTCGCTTTGGCTGCAGGTCTGACAGGTGCAGTCGATGCTTCAGGTACCATTATCACTGCCGGACTTGCTGAAATCGCTGCCGGCTCCATTGCCATGGGGCTTGGCGGTTACTTAGCGGCGAAGAGCGATGCCGAGCATTATATATCAGAACGTAAGCGAGAAGAGGAAGAGATCATTACTGTTCCGCAGATCGAAAAAAATGAAGTTGCCGAGATCTTCGGAAAATACGGGCTGAATAAAAAGGAGAGTATGCTCGTCACTGAAGAACTTGCGAAAAATCCGAAACACTGGGTGGATTTCATGATGCAGTTCGAACTTGGCTTGGATAAGCCCGATCCAAAACGCGCCCGAACGAGCGCATTTACGATTGCCGGTTCGTATATTGCAGGGGGGTTCATTCCTTTATCGCCATATATTTTTATTTCAAGTGCTCAGAACGCTCTTCATATTTCCGTTATCGTCACGCTTGCCGCGCTTCTGATATTCGGATATATTAAAGGCCGCTTCACGGGCGCACATCCAATGCGCAGCGGGCTGCAGACAATGCTGATCGGCGGTCTGGCTGCCGGAGCAGCGTTCTTGCTGGCGAAAATGATCTCCTGAACTTTATTTCGTAAAGCGGATTTATCGAATTTCCTCCGAAATTGCCTTATCTTTGTATATTCATCTTCATTACTATAACCTTATGAAAAACTTCCTAAAGTGGGGCATCTATATTACAGCTCTTAATATCGTATTCATGATCGTCGGCTATCTTGTCGGCTGGACGACTCAGCCGCTTGGGCGGACAATGGGATATGTCTCAATGGTTGCAAGCCTCGTGCTGCTTTTTATGGGCATCCGCGAAAGAAAAATGCAGGCTCCTTCGGATTATACGTTCGGAAGAGGATGGATAGAAGGCACGTTGATTTCTATTACCGCAGCCGTTCTTTTCGCCATTTTCTTTTTTATCTTTACCGATATGATCAATCCTGAAATGATCGACTATGCCCGCACCGAAGCGGCAAGGAATATGGCCGCGCAGAATATGCCGAAGGAACAGGTCGCACAGGCCAATAAAATGATGGAGTTCTTTCTTTCGCCCACAGGCTTCGCGATCTCAACACTTTTTATGTATACCATTGGGGGGATGATCATTTCCCTGATCTTTGCGCCGATCGTCAAGAGCATTGGGGGAAATACAACGACACAAACCGAGATTGTGTGATAATTTCTCTCTTCAACAAAGCGAACTCTCATGCTGGAGTTCGCTTTGTTGAGAATGACATGTGTGGTTTTTGTGTTTGCCTAAGACATCATGAATAAATTTTTTACATTCCTCACGCCTGTGTGGGCAGTTCTATTCCTGCTCTTTTTATCCGGCCCTGTTTTTGCGCAGGATGACCTTATGAGTATCCGCTTTACACTTATCGGCAAGCGAATATGTGAAGAGATCAATAAAGGCGATTTTAATGCGCTTGAAGATGAATTCAGCTCGAGTTTGCAGAAAGAAATGCCGCTTACGAAATTGAAACCGCTTATGCTCAATCTCGTCGAAGGGGCAGGCAGGATCAAACAGATGGGAACTCCGAAATTAAAATGGAAAAATGTTGCCGTGATTCCTATCGAATTCAATTCGGGCATTCTCGATCTGCGACTCGATCTCGATACGACGACGGAAAAAATACTCGGTTTCTATTTCCAGCCTCATGTAGAAGAAATATCCGTTCCCGATAGAAACACAACGCATCTGACGCTTCCTTTTAAAGGCGAATGGGGTGTCATGTGGGGCGGCGATTCAAAGGAGATGAATCCGCATCATGATATTCAGAACCAGCGTTATGCCATTGATTTCAATGTGCTCAAAGGTTTCGGCAGAAGCCATGATTCAAGCGGAAAAACGAATGAAGATTATTTTGCTTTCGGTAAAGAGATCCTTGCTCCCGCTGAGGGCAGGGTGATCGAAGTCATCGACGGAGTCCATGATAATAAGCCTTTTGCTGCCAATCCGTATTCCGCTCTCGGCAATTGCGTTATTATCCGCCATCGAGCGAATGAATTTTCCGTTCTTTCGCATCTGAAAAGAGGCAGTACGCAAGTCAAGACGGGAGATTCGGTGGAGCGCGGACAACTGATCGGTTTATGCGGCAATTCCGGAAATTCTTCAGAGCCGCAGCTCGAATATTATCTCATTAATACGCCGAACATCGAAGATGCTACAGGGATAAAGGTCTATTTCGATAACATTGATGTCCGCCATACCGACGATATAAAAAAAGAGAAAGAGCATGCCCCACTGATGAATGAGAAAGTAAAGAATGATTGAGGGCGAAGAGAAACTTCAATGATTCCTTAAAAAGCGCTCGCAGCGTCCGTGCCCGCAAAAGTGCTTATCTTTGTAATTCTTTTCTGCATCGTTATTCTATAATTTTTACTCATGCGTCATTTATTCCGTCTCTTCATAGCTGCTATTGTAATTGTCATTTATTCAGATCCCGCTTCTGCGCAGACGCCTATCCTCAATCAGGAAACGCATCTTGTCGATCCGGTAGAACGCGCGCCGCGGGAGCATTCGCTTGATATGCTGCGCATGAAGATCGAAGTATCGTTCGATTGCCCGAAAGGAATTGTCTATGGCAAAGTCACGCATTATTTCACTCCCTTGCGGAGCCGCGTGGATTCGGTTTTCTTTGACGGGCCGGGAATTAAGGTCAAAGAAGCAACGCTTAACGGCTCACCGTTAAAATTTACGACAAATGCAGAAGGTGTAACAGTATTTCCGAGCGAACCGCTGACGTGGGGAAGAGACGATAGCATCAGCTTCGTTTATGAAGCGACTCCTCGCAAAGGGCTTTTCTTTATTGGCTGGAACGACCCGCGCAATATGAGCCGTAAACAGATCTGGACGCAAGGCGAAGGAACCGATAACCGCAACTGGCTTCCCTGCTATGACGATTGGGACGATAAGCTTATCACCGAAACGATCGTGAAGTTCGATAAAGATTATCAGGTGCTATCTAACGGCACGAAAATTTCTGAAAAAGATAACGGTGACGGTACCAAGACCTGGCATTATAAAATGACGCATCGGCATTCGGCGTATCTTGTCATGCTTGGGATCGGAAAATACGGAATCGAGCATCGCAAAACAAAAGCAGGAGTGCCGGTGAATTTATATTACTATCCGGAGCATCCCGAAGATGTCACCCCGACATATAAAGATGCAACCGAATGTATTGATTTTGTTGCAAAGTGGACGGGCATTCCGTTTCCGTGGGAATCGTATTCGGATATTCCCGTGCAGGATTTTATTTACGGCGCGATGGAAAATACGACGGCAACGGTCTATGGTGATTTTTATTTGAACGATGCGCGCGGAACCCTTGACCGCGCCTATTGGGGCGTTGATGTTCACGAATTAACACATCAATGGTTCGGCGATCTTATTACGATCAGAAACGGTCCGCAGATGTGGCTGCATGAATCTCATGCGACATTCTTTCCGAAGCTTTTTACCCGCGAAGTCTATGGCGAAGATGCGTACGAGTGGAATCGACGCGGCGAGCATAATGCAATGGTTGCGGCTAATGACGGCGATCGCTATCCCATCGTCCATACAAAAAGCGGCGGCTCGCGCATTTATCCCGGCGGCTCGGCAGTGATCGGCATGATGCTCTATTGTTTCGGCGAAGAAGAGATGCGCCACGTCTATCATTATTATCTTTCGCATCACATGTATTCGAATGTGGAGACGAATGACTTATATCAGGCTTTTCAGGATACGCTCGGTCTTTCGCCCGATTGGTTTTTCGAAGAGTGGCTTTATCGCGGCGGCGTTCCGACCTATGATGTAAGCTATCAGGCATTGCCGCACGAAACGCAAATTTCCGTTGCACAAACACAATATATTGATGAACTCACAAGACTCTTTAAGATGCCGATAGTCTTTGAAGTGCATTATACCGATGGTTCAATGGATTCTAAACGTGAGTGGATAGAAAAGCAAACAAGCGTCGTGACGATTCCAAATTCCGGCAGCAAGCAGATCGCCTATGTCCTTTTCGATCCGGGCGATGAAGTGATCAAGAAGATAAATTTCAAAAAACCATTTGCCGAATTAAAAGCTCAGGCACTTGGCGCACCGAAGATGCTTGACAGATATGATGCATTCGTTGCAATAAAGAGCGATCCTGCATCAATGGATGAGAAGCGCGATGTACTGATACAGGCTTATAGAAAAGAAACGTATCAGGCGATTAAAGGAGAGATCATTGCACAGCTTGCAAATGATAATACGCCCGATTCCCGCGCTATTATTCGCAGTGCGATGAAAGATGCAACGGTGGAAGTCCGAAGCGCAGCGCTTAATGCCTATCGCTTCATTCCGCAGGATCTTGAAACTGATGTTGCGAACTTGCTCAGAGATTCATCATATAATATAACGGCCACTTCGCTCGATAAATTATCGGAGAGTTTCCCGCAGAATACGGCGAAATATCTGGATGTGACGAAAGATGAGATCGGCGCATCGCATAAAGTGCGTATCAAATGGTTAGAGATCAAAGCCGTTTCGACGGGCGATGCCGCAGCATTGAAGGAGCTTGTCGATTATGTCAGCATTTCGTATGAATTCATGACACGCCAGGCTGCAGCCGATGCCCTTGCCAGATTGAACTACCTCGATAACGATCTCATTGCAAATCTTATCGACGCGCTACTTTCTACCAATAACCGCCTTGCCGGAGTTGCCAACGGTGACCTGACAAAATATTACGGCCAAACAAAATTCCGCCAGATGATGATGACGTACTACAAATCCAAAACCTGGGAACCATGGCAGAAGGAGATTGTGGAGAAGATCATTAAATGACCGTAGGGGCAACGCCGCGCGTGCCCTCTCCAGAGTTTACAATAATCCCAAAGAGGGCACACGGTTGTGCCCCTACAAACTGGTCACGAATTTCTGCCCCATCCTTTATTTGGAAACCGTGGTGGATTGTCGTAGCTTTGTGGGGATGAAAAAACAAATCGCTACCCTATTTGTCGTTATTACTTGCAGTGTTATACTTGAAGTGAGACACTGCACAGCTCAGAATAATTTAAGTATTTTTTCCTTAGATATTTCTGTACCTGTGCAAGAAAATTTTTATTCCTATACTAATCGAAATTTAGATACTTCATTTGAAAAAGATATATTACTCCATGGATTTAAGTATGATACACACTATGTTTCTAATGCTGATTCGTTCTATTCCAGAATTAAGGACAGTTTTTATTTTAATTTCGGTAGAGATATGTATCCTTATTCAAGGATAACTGTCTCATTTTTGTTAGATACCTTAAAAAAACGGGTGGTCAATTTTGTCTGGGACTATCGTCATGTGAGTACACCTTCATACCCTAATAGTTTAACAGAATCAACAATTTCATTCTCAAAGTTAGATTATTATCTCGCTGGTGACACTATCATAGTTCGAGCTTACGGAACCCAATGTAGTATGGAACTAACTAAAGCGCATTATTATGATAACTACAGGTATAGTCCTGATACATATACTGAAACTAGAGCAGACAATATTCGTGATAAGGATACTTCGGACTTTCAATGCCTTCTAACTTTATTGTTTTTAAGAAATTCTTTTGTAAGGCAAGAAAATCTGAGTCAACTTTTTTCCGTCTCCACCACCCTCCCCGATCACACGATCCATTTCTCTTTCCCCGCCTCCGATCATGCGCAGCAGATGACGATCTATGATATTCTCGGAAGGGAAGTTTCACGCGACGAAGTTGCTTCGGACTTGATACAGTATTCTATTGCACCAACTCGATTTAGGAGCGGACATTATTTTGTGCGGCTGGGAATGAATATGGCGAGTTTTGAGGTTTATTAGTTCCATGGGGAAGTCACACGGGATTTCTTTAATTGCAGTTCTTGCTTTATTAGTCGGTCTTATGCCGTCCGGGAAAGTTTGCGCTCAATTTCAATGGCTTCCGAAGTTCGTCTCCGTACAAATTCCGATGATGGTTCACCATAGCTATTCGAGCAACATTCCGATGAACTCTTACGACAGCTCCAATGACGAAGCGATGCTTCTTCATATCGGATTCGATAGCGCCGGCGTTTATCCCCATCCGAATTATTTACGGAATAAGGATTCGATCTCGCTCGAATATTATTCGGGATCTCAGGATACGATAAACAGGACGCGGAGTACGCTGATCTATTTTATTCTCGATAGCGCCAATAACGAGCTGAAGAATTTTTCAATCGCCTACGTCTATCAATATATACCCGTTGGTTCGCCGAACGGACATTATGAATATTACAAAGCTTCAGCACATTTTTCCGTACTGGGATATGTGCTGTCGGGCGATAGTCTGTTTATCGTGAATGAATCGGGCACTTCATGCAGAACGAAACTTGATTCGGCCTACTATTGGTCGTATATCAACGATGTGAGCAATGGCGATATGACCGTAGGAAAAAGTGACAGGATGGATTCGCTTCTCGAAGATACGGCATCGTATAATTGCTCGCTTGCTTTTGCCCTTACGAAGATCGTCGATGCAGTTGCCGCACCGCATTCGGTGCAGCAAGCAATTTCTGTTTCTACTTCTCTTCCCGATCACACGATACATTTCTCTTTCTCTGCAATAGATCATGTGCAAACGCTCTTTCTTTATGATATTCTGGGAAGGGAAATTGCACGAGCGGTCATTTCATCAGGCACGACGCAATACAGCATCCGGTTTTCGGAGTTTCATAGCGGTTATTGTTTTGCAAGACTCGGAAATCTTACCGGTTCTTTCATTGCTCCATAGTCTTTTTTTCAGTTCCCAATTCTGCTTTCTTCATTCTCGCCCCCTTCGCTCTTTTCTTCGGTATTTTTGTTCTTCAGGCTTCATTTATTTCTCTGACTTTTGCATAGGGCAATATTCTTACTCGTTGCAGTACTTAGTATACTCTTCTTTTCAGCGCCGATCTATGCGCAGGAAAGCGATTCGACTGTTATTCATCAAGACTCCGGCCATTCAAAATGTTATCAAATACTCTTCGATGAGCCGGCAACGGATACGATAACTGTTTCAGAGAATGACTCTTTGCGAAGCAAAAGACCCACTTTCTTTTATTATCCGTGGCTTGCTGCTTCAAGTGATCTGGGGCTATTTATCGGCGCCGGTATCACCTATGTGTTTTATGATTCTCTTGGGAAGCCCCAATTGATTGAATCGTTTCGAGGAGGATACGCAACAGGACCGGGGAAATATGATATTCGAATTGATACAAAAATCCCTGTTTCTTTTTATAGTATATATTCGATGGCAGTAAGTGCTACTTCTCTCGAAGTATTAAATTTTTTTGGTTACGGGAATGAGAGTTCATTCGATAAGAACCGTTATACAGCCGATGGTTATCGTATGTACCAACGGCAATTTAGCATTACTCCGAAATATTCTTATAATATTATCGAGAATACATCGATTTGGGGATCAGCCGCATTACGATATGTATTGACAGATGGAGATCCCATTACCGATACAACTATTTTTCAAAAGCGATATACGTACGGAATCGGGAAAATGACGACGTGGCGATTTGCAGCGGGAGTTGCATTCGATTCGCGCGATAATCTTCGCGCGGCAAGTGAGGGAATTTATGCTTCGTTCGGTAGTTACTGGACTCCGGAGATCGCAAATAATAATTTTGCCTATACGAAATTCCAGGCAGATATTCGGGGCTATCTCAGCTCCGATATACTTACGCCTTTCACTGTTGCACTGCGTATGCGCGTGGAGAAGATTTTTGGCGAACATCCTTTTTATGAAGCATGTTTGCTCGGCGGTGCAAATGATCTGCGCGGATATTATCAGGATCGCTTTGCCGGCGAGGAATCGCTTCTTGGCTCGGCAGAACTGCGGCTCTATCTTACTTCGTTCAATGTATTTATTCCGGAAACTTTCGGTATACTTCTTTTCGCAGATGTCGGAAGAGTGTATATTGATAATGATTTTTCGAATGTATGGCATTCGTCGATCGGCGGAGGATTATGGATAGCGCCTGTTTCGAAAGATCATGCGATAAGTCTGACGCTTGCGCATTCGCCGGAAGCCACATTGTTTTATCTTTCTTCAGGATTTACATTTTAAATCACTTTTCATGAGATCGTTTCGTTCGATCGTGGTCACCATACTTGTCGGAGTGATAGGAGGAGCGGCATTCCCGGTCTTCTTTTATGGCTACCGTCTGCAAACGATCGTCAATGGAGCGATCGTGGGGATCTTTATCAGCTTCTCTATCTCCTTCATTGAACGGAATATTTTAGAAGAGCCTCTGCGGCGCATGAAGTTCTCTGTAGCCCTCGTCGTTCGTACGGTAATGCAGATAGTGATCATCTTGCTTTTTGTAACTATCGGTGACGTTCTCTATAATATGTTCACCTCCGGTAAATCTATGACAGAAGTTATAGAACTGCCCGGTCTTCGCCGGTTTCTCTATAGCGGCGAAATGCTGACGATCGTTCTCTATGCTGTTACGCTTTCGTTCTTAGTCAATATGATCCGCCAGATGAGCCGTATGCTTGGGCAGAATGTTTTGCTTTATATGATCCTGGGAAAATACAGCAGCCCTATTGAGGAAGAGCGCATTTTCATGTTCCTCGATCTGAATGCCTCTACAACGATTGCCGAGCGCATCGGCAATATCGGTTACCATGANNTCTATGATATTACTAAACCTATTATTGAAGCACGGGGGGAGATATACCAATATGTTGGCGATGAAGTGGTCGTGACCTGGAAAACGGCTCCGGGAAAGACTACAATGGATTGCATCGATTGCTTTTTTCGTATCAGTGAGACAATGGAGCGACTCTCTACAAAATACGAAGAGAAATACGGCTTTGTTCCGGGATTTAAAGCCGGATTCCATTTCGGAACTGTGGTGACCGGGCAGATCGGCGATATCAAGCGGGAAATAGTTTTTCAGGGCGATGTCGTAAATACGGCTTCCCGGATAAAAGAAACGTGCAGTTCGCTCGGAGCAAAGATCCTCATCTCGCGCGAACTTCTTCAGGAATTACCCCAGAAAAATACGCCATACCGTGCGCTCAGAGTCGGCTCATTCCTCCTGAAAGGCAAGGAGCGGGAAGTAGAATTATTCAGCGTTACGAAAATGGGAGCATTATGAGAATGCAATATACCCTTCGTCAATATTCATTAGAAAAAGGATTTTGAAAAAAAGCGTTCGGGTTACCTTAAGTATAGCCGGTCTATCTATTGCCGGTTTTCTTCTCTATAACCTCCTGAGTAGCTTTGATTGGCCGGCTATTGCAAGAATTCTTGTATTACTTACTCCATGGCAGATGGCGCTTCTGCTGGTTCCATTCACTATGGGAGTCATCGCAGACTGCATAGCATGGCGGCACCTGCTGCCGCCGGAGTTTCAAAAGGTTTCGTTTTGGAAAATATTCAAAGCACGGACAGGTCCGGAAGCAGTGGTGATGACGATACCGATGGGACCGTTTATTTCAGAGCCATTAAAGGCCTGGATACTCTTTAAGATCATCAAGCTGAAAACTTCAATCGGAATGGCGAGTGTCATTTTGCGTTCATGTTTTCTCGTTTTNNCACAGTGCACGGTAGTTATTGTCGTTGTTGTTTTCAACTTCGGATGGCTGGAGCGGCTTTCGCCGCTCATTATTAACCGCGAAGGACTCGGGTATACGTTGTTTTTATCTGCTGCGATATTATTTATTATTTACGGTGCCTTTCTATTAGTAGCCAGCAGAAGTTATTTTATCAAGAAACTGCATGATAAGCTCGAATACGCTCCATTTGCATTGCTGCGTAGATTATGGAAATCTACTGAAACATATATTCTTGAAATGAACGATCAATTCGCAACTTTTGGAGGCGAAAGAAAAAAGAGTGTCGTAGTAGCGTATTCTCTCTATATCGTTGCATGGATATTTCAAGGTGCTGAAACTTATGTCATGCTTAAGATATTGGGTTCTGATATTACATTTTTTCAGGCATTTAGTATTGAAGCAGCATGTGGTTTCTTGCGATCGGTTGCCTTTATTGTGCCATCGGGTTTAGGCGTAGTAGATGCCGGTTACTTCCTGATGTTGAATGCTGCAGATGTTTCTCATCCCATTTCAGCGGCTTTTATTATTTTGAAGCGTCTGCGGGAAGTATTATGGATATGTTTAGGGTATGCAATTCTTTTTCTTTCAGGATATGGGATGGGTAACTCGATTTCCAAAGACCCGCAGCCTGTGGATGCCTAGGGAGGCAAATTTTTTTTTTTGAGGTCTTAATTTACAACAATATTTGCCTGAGTAACTCCGTGGCAGCTATTGCATGCACCGTTTGTCGTTATTGCCTGCATGTGATGAAGCGTATCTGTTCCGGATGGTGAAATTGCCGCCGGGTAGACTCCGCCTGAAAGGTCAATAGGATGAGTTGTATAGAAATTTCCGACTCCATCAACTTCGATCATTGCGATAACACTATCCCTTCCCAGGACACCGTTCGGCACGTTGAAAAGATAGACATTCCCATTCGGATCTCTAGATGTAGTGTCTCTGCCGAAGACGGTTCCGGCAACGATGAATCCGCCTTCTGTTGCTCCGGTCTGGTGGCAGCCCATACAGTTACTCTTCATTGAACTACCGGCTCTGGAGCCATGTGCACTTATGTACGTTCCACTAACGTGCGTGCATGAATATATAACAAAACATGCAAATGCACAAAGGGCAAAACCAACAATCTTACTTTTTACGTTCATACTTTTATAACTGATCCTATATTTAGGGGAGAGCTTTTTTTACGACATAACTAAGCATAATGATTCAAAAATCGTGCAATTGTTTCGAGAAAAGACGTTAATGGGATAAAATGAAGAATTATTCACTGAAACATCGTGATGATTTATGTATCAATATAGTAACAGGCAGCCTATTTGCACTCCACCCAGAGCAAACATACATAAAGTTACTTATGAGAAACGATGGACATGAGAAGACAATTTTTTGCCCTTTTTCTGATATTCTTATTCGGAAGTATTTTGCTGGTTTCGGTAGAATCCTGCAAGCATAACCCGTCTTATATTCTTTTGCCTGCCGATACCACACACAACGGCGGTGGTAAAGATACGACGATTATTGATACAACTCATTGGCTTCCCAAGCATATATGCAGTCCGGACAGCGTGTATTTTGAAAACGATATTCTGCCTTTGATTACTTCACATTGTTCAATGCCTGGTAATGGATGCCACGACGGTAGTGGAGGTGAATTAACTCCGCTTGTAGATTATCCGTCGATTTCACGTAATGTTAACAGGAATAAGCCTTCATCAAGCAGAATTTACACTGTACTTTCCGGCAGGGGAGAAGATAAAATGCCCAGATCACCGGGTGTGCCGCTTACCGGCGCTCAGGATTCTCTGCTTTTGGCTTGGATCGAGCAAGGGGCGTTGGATAACAAGTGCGATGGCGCTTGTGATACAACGGGTATTACATACAGCCAATCAGTGGCGCGTATTCTGGTTACCTCTTGTATCGGCTGCCATAACAGCTCGCTTGCAAGCGGTAATGCAATTCTGACAGATTACTCTGACGTTCTCAAACAAGTGAATAATGGAAACCTTATTGGAACAATAACGCATGCGCCGTCGTACCACCCCATGCCCCAATCGAGCAGCCTTTCCGATTGTGATATAAATACGATTAAAATCTGGATACGATCCGGCTCACCTAATAATTGACGAGATTTATCAGTATGAAAAATTATTCAGGAAATTGCGTGTCACAACAAGCATTATTTCAGTGTCATATTTTAAACTTTTCTCCCTTCTCCGAAAAGTTGGTATTATTTTTGCTATATAGAGGATAATGAATATGTTTAGAAAAATATGTATTGCGGGAGCCTGTCTGTTCGCGGTAGGGTGTTATTACGATTCCCAAGAGGCGCTCTATAATAATGTGACACCTGTACCTTGCGATACGACGAATATTACTTATACGGGGCGAATTGCGACAATTATTAAAGATAATTGCAGTTCCTGCCATAGCAGTACGTCCGGACCACTTCAGGGAAACGGTGTAATTTTAGATAATTTTGCAGGTTTGCAGCAACAAGCTGCCAACGGTAAACTCATGGGAGATATTAACCAGAGTCCCGGTTTTAATGCCATGCCGCTCAGTGGCAATAGGCTTTCATCCTGCGATATCGGAGCTATTCAACATTGGGTCAACATGGGAATTCCGAATAATTAATGATGACTTTAAAAAAACGAACCAAGTATATTCTTTTCGGCATACTTTTCTTCATCATTATTGGTGCGATCTATGGTTATCTCCAATACACGCGAAAAAATGCCGATCTATCCGGAGCGAAAGCTGACATTGTCGTAAGCGCCACACAACTATTCAGCGAGTATTCGCAAAATGAAAAAGCTGCGAATGCAAAGTATTTCGATAAGATCATTAATGTCCGAGGGCTCCTGAAGACAATTGATAAAGATCATACGGGTACAATAAGCCTGGGGCTTGATGCCGGAGATCCTATGGGCGGTGTTTCCTGCGAACTTGATGCCCGTCATTCCAGCGATGCCGGACAAATACATACGGGGGACAGCGTTACTGTTACAGGAACTTGTGCAGGGCTTCTTACAGATGTGGTGCTCAATCGGTGTGCCTTAGTAAAGTGATAAATTTTGATGTATAAAATATGATAATGATGAAAAGAATAAATAAAATAAGACTCGCGGTGTTTTCATTAATTCTCTTTTGCGCATTCGGGCAGACTGTCTCTGCGCAAAGTAAGTACTTCACCAAATCCGGTTCGATCACTTTCGATGCATCGGGACTGACAGAAGATATAAAAGCAGAAAATAAAAAAGCAACATTTGTGCTTGACGCGAAAACCGGTGCGCTTGAACTTGCCGTTCTCCTGAAAGCATTCGAATTCGAGCGGGCTCTAATGCAAGAACACTTCAATGAAAATTATGTTGAGAGTGATAAATATCCTAAATCGACTTATAAAGGAAAGATCGCAGATTTTGATAATGTTAATCTTTCGAAAGACGGATCGTATCCGATAAAGATCACCGGGAATCTTACAATTCACGGCGAGACCAAAGAAGTGCCGGCACGTGGAATACTCGTCGTGAAGGACGGCAAAGTAAGCGGTACGGCGTCGTTCAAGATTTTGCTTTCGGATTTTGATATTGATATTCCCGGAGTTGTTAAGGATAAAATTTCAAAAACAGTAAACATCAACGTTGCAGTATGGCTCGATCCGCTTCCGTGAAAAAAACCTTCGCCTTCTTAACGATTGCTCTCGCTCTGACCCTCACATTCTCTTCTTCACTTTATGCTCAGGATTCGACTGTAAGCATGCTCGATCTGGTAAAGGATAGCGCACAAACCGATTATATTACAAATGCTTTCAAATCCACCAGGGTCATTAACGGACAGTCTATCGAAATGCTTGGAGCAGGGTCGTTGGATTTTCGCATCTTGCATCGATTCGGTCCCGTCAACAGCGGAGCAGGGCAATTCTTTGGGCTTGATCAATCCACTGTTCGCCTGAGTTTTGATTATGCGCCGTATAATGATCTTTTGGTCGGATTCGGCAGAAGCACGGTAAAGAAAGAGTTGGACGGATTCGCGAAATACCGACTTCTTCATCAATCGCGCGGCGATCGTGACATGCCCGTCTCCGTAATTCTTGTTGCGGGAGTGACATGTTGGACCGGACCATACGCTGACCCTACGATTGCGAACTATTTTTCGTCTCGGCTGGCATTCTACCAGCAAGTTCTCGTTGGGAGCAAAATAAGCGATGAATTTACTCTTCAGATATCACCCACTCTGATTCATCAAAACCTGACTCTTTTCAAATCCGATCCGCATGATATTTATGCCCTTGGAGTCGGGGGGAGAATAAAAATAACCAACAGGATTTCTTTTACCTTCGATTGGTACCATCCATTCAATCTCATACGATCTCAGGTGATCAATGGTTCGACAGTACTGAAGTTTGATCCGATCGCAGTCGGATTTGACATCGAAACAGGCGGCCACGTTTTCCAAGTTCACCTGTCGAATTCTATCGGAATGAACGAGCGGGCATTCATAACGGAAACATATTATAATTGGGCAAACGGAGGAATTCAACTAGGTTTTAATATCTCTCGTATCTTCCAATTATAAACCTACTATTTCACTTCCCGATTCCGAGATCACATTATTCAGACCACTTTGCATGAAAAATGCCAGGCATATCAATTCGTTCGAACGTATGTGCTCCGAATAGGTCACGTTGAGCTTGCAGAAGATTAGCAGGGAGCCGTTCGCTGCGATATGAATCATAATATGCTAACGATGCGCTTATTGCAGGCATAGGCACTCCAAGATCTATAGCCGTTTTCAATGTGAATCGCCATCCATTCTGCGATTCCTCTGTATAGGATTGAAATTGTTTATCGAGTAATAAATTTTCGAGGTCTTTCTTTTGCTCGAATGCATTCGCAATATCATTTAAGAGTGCTGCCCGAATAATGCACCCGCCCCGCCAAATTTTTGCAATTGCTTTTAGATCGAGATTATAGTCGTATTCATTAGACGCAGTTTTAAGTAAACTCATGCCTTGAGAATATGAACAGATATTCGATGCGTAGATGGCATCACGAACTGCATCGATTAGCTGCTGCCTCTGTGCAGTTGGGAATGTATCTGAAGGCCCTGTCAAAGCTTTTGCTGCTTCGATGCGCTCGTCCTTTAGTGACGAGATTATCCGGGCGTCAAGTGCTGCACCAATTGTCGGAATAGCTGAACCGATGTTGGCGGCATCTTCAATTGTCCAGGCTCCCGTTCCTTTCTGCGCCGCTTTATCGAGGATGAGATCAATGAGGGGTTTACCCGTATCGGAATCGATCTTTCTAAAAACTTCTGCTGCTGCCTCGATAAGAAACGATTGAAGTTTGCCTCTATTCCACTCGGTAAAAAGATTTTGAAAATCTTGTGCAGATAAGCCTAATGCACGTTTAAGTAGATCGTATGCTTCTGCAATGATCTGCATAAGCCCATACTCAATTCCATTATGTACCATTTNNTCACATAATGACCGGAGCCTCGCGGACCAATATATGTGACGCATGGTTCGCTGTCTTCAGGAGCTTTTGCTGCGACTTTCTTTAAGATCGGCTCTACTTCCTGATATGCTTGTAGTGGCCCCCCAGGCATCATGCTTGGTCCCCATAACGCTCCTTCCTCTCCGCCGGAAACACCCATGCCGAAATAGTTTATACTTTTGGCAGAAAGGTCCTTTTCGCGACGCTCTGTATCGTTAAAGTTGGAATTTCCTCCGTCAATAATCAAATCGCCTGCGTCAAGAAAAGGGAACAGCTCCGCAATTGTATTATCAACCGGCTGTCCCGCTTTAATAAGCAGCATGATATGTCGCGGACGGGAGAGCATTTTGACAAACTCTTTGATAGAAGATGAGGCTTCTATATTCTTTCCTTGCCCTCTCTCATTTACAAATTTCTTCGCAACGCCATCGATGCGCTCATATACTGCGACAGAACATCCATTGCGCTCTATATTAAGTGCGAAGCTTTCGCCCATTACACCTAAACCAAGCATTCCAAAATCGCACTTTTTCATAATTATTTTTTTTTTCTACAATTTAGAAACAATTGTATAACGATCCTGTTGCTTCTGTAAGTTAAGGCATGATGCTGCATCAGCATCGAGTATCCACTTTACTCTCCCATTTGGAGGGTGTATTAGTGTTGGAGGAAGATGGGTCTCGGGTCGTTCTGAATCAATTACTTTTTCGACGATTTCTGCCTTTAATTTTCCCGAAACAAGAAAACATATTTCGCGGGCATTGTTAATGGTCGGTAGAGTGAGTGTGACTCTCCACGAGCCCAATTTTGGGATAAAGTTTGCACTAACAGACCGCCCTACTTCATTTAGCGCCTCTGTTCCGGGAAAAAGGGAAGCAGTATGACCTTCCTCTCCGACGCCCAGTAGTATCAAATCGAATTGCGGAATTTCATACCCCATCTCGATCTGCAGCTCTTCTTCGTAAGCCAGAGCTGCATCATACGCACTTAGTTCAGTCCAGACACGATGTACGTTCTTATCAGGGATACTAATTGCTGAAAGTAATTCCTTCTTTACCATTCCAAAAGTACTTTGTGCATCATCTGAAGGGACCATACGTTCATCACCGAAAAAGATATGTACCTTTGACCAGTCTATCTCGTGATTCAAGGGCCCAGTGCCAAGGCAGATGTAAACGCCTCGCGGAGTTTCACCTCCTGAAAGCGCTATCACGCATTTTCCTCGCGCAGCGATGGCTTCATTTATCACTAGGGCAATAAGCTTTGCAGCCGCAGAACTTAGCGCTGAGTAATCTGGGTAGATGTAGATTTGAGAATCCATTTATTGCCGATGCTTGCCGCAATCATGCACCCACTGGCGGTTGTCGTAATGCAGAAGGTCTATAGATTCCTTCGGCCCCCATGATTGAAGAGAATAACTTACCAATGGAGCGGCAGTGGCACTACTCCAGCCGGCGCGAATTCCGTCGATAAATTTCCATGCAAGATCTACTTCGTCATTACGCGCAAATAATGTAGCATCACCTTGCATTGCATTAACTAGTAACTGTTCATACGCTTCAGGTATCGACGCCTCACCGAAGATTTCGCGGTAATGGAAATCCATGTCGACAGCGCGAACTTCCTCTACCATATCGGGGAC
>PLXB01000113.1 GCA_003151215.1 Ignavibacteriota bacterium | reverse complement strand
TATTGAACTCCGTGAGTATTCAAGCAGGATTAGCACTCGAACGGCAAAGTATTTTGGTTGCTCTTTTATTGGAACAGGCAGAATCCGAGAGACTTACTGAACTGAATACATTGAAGTCCTACTTTGTCTCAGCTGTATCGCACGATTTGAAAACTCCATTGACCTCGATTCGTCTTTTTGCCGAGCTGCTCAAAGATAAAAAGGATATTACCTCCGAAAAAAGGAATGAGTATCTTGGTATTATTGAAGGAGAAGCCGATCGGCTTTCACGCCTTATTGGTAATGTGCTTGATTTTGCGAAGGTCGAAAAAGGAACGAAAGATTATAGACTGAAACATATTGATCTGAATGTTGTCGCGAACGATGTCATCCGGTCTCTTGCTTATCAGATCCATTCAAACGGTTTTCATATTTATACTTCATTTGATTCTGCTTCGTTAACTATTGAAGGCGATGCCGATGCAATTTTTGATGTACTGGTAAATCTGATTACCAATGGGATGAAATATTCACCTGCGGATAGAAAAAACCTTCGAATAACAACCTCTGCTGAAAATCGCTTTGCGCTTCTCCAAGTGGAAGACGAAGGATATGGAATTGCTTCCGGCGAAATAGAGCATATTTTCGAACCCTTTTACCGGATAAAAAATAACGTCATGAAATCTGTCGGAGGTGCGGGGCTTGGACTTTCGCTTGTCAAGCATACAATGGAAGGGCATAATGGAAGAGTTGAAGCAAAGAGTGAAGTTGGAAAAGGCAGTATCTTTGCATTATATTTTCCTCTTATTACTTCATGAAAAGGATTCTTGTCATCGAAGACGACCCGGCGATCCGACTCGCGCTTGAAACCGGACTTGCCGAAGATAATTATGAAGTGCTTCTTGCCTCCGAAGGTATAGATGGATTGAAGCAGGCACGAAATCCAAGCGTTGATCTCATTCTGCTCGATCTGATGCTGCCGGGAAAAGATGGCATGGAAATATGCAGCGAACTTCGCAAGGAGGGAATTAATACTCTTGTGATGATGCTCACCAGTAAATCCGATGAGATCGATAAAGTTCTCGGTCTTGAGATCGGGGCTGATGATTACCTGACAAAACCGTTCAGCATCCGTGAACTTAAAGCCCGAATCAAAGCTCTCCTTCGCCGCACACAGGATCTAAAAAAAGGCATCGAAGAATCCTCTTTTAGTGATCTCCATTTTGATTTCAAAAAACAAGAAGCTTCCAAAAAGAAAATTCTCATTAAACTTTCTGCAAAAGAATTTCAGATAGTAAAATTTTTTATCGAGCATGAAGGAGAAGTTTTAGGGCGCGATAAACTCCTTGATGAAGTATGGGGCTATGATGTCTTCCCGACAACAAGGACAGTAGATAATTACATCCTCTCCATTCGCAAAAAGATCGAAGATAATCCTGCCGAGCCGAAGCATCTTATTACAGTCCATACATCAGGGTATAAGTTTGTAAAATAAACCTCTGTTGTTTCCGTATGGCATTTTCATTATATCGCAGTGCAGCGTGTCTGCACTGTCTATTTCGTTGCCCATGACAATCTTGTGACAAATCTTTGAAGATTCGATGGCAATTGCGCTTCTCCGATTCGCCATTTTTGCATTAGAAAATGTATAATTTTTTCGTGTAAAACAGATGCCCAAAATAATATCAATTCTCTTGACTATTTTTGCAACTATTTTTTTTCTGAACAGCAGAGTAAAAGCACAATTGGCTCAAATAATAAAGCCATTTAGAGGAGATACGAGTGCTAACTTACAATTGAAATATAATTCTGACACTTTGATAAACCTGGGGCATACTCTTACTTCACAACCGGAAAAACTTTATATAGGATTCAGAGGAGAATTCGGTGCGGCTAATATTCCAAAATTACAGTTCAGCCTTGGTTTTGATATTGGAGTAGGGAATTGGGTGATCCAGGGAGACTATCGGCAATACGGTGGAGACCCGCGCCAGAATAATACTCCGGCAACTGCGTGGGGTGTTCCGTTATTTGCCGGATGGTTTCCTAACGGGAATCCGATCAGCAGCCCTGTAGCTGATTTGGCAACTACTTTAGATGGGATTAATGAATTCTCACTGATTGTGGGCAAAGTTTTTAGTTATGCAAAAGGGACCATCGTTCTGATGCCCTTGATAGGTCTGGCAGCAGTTACTAGGAATTACGTACAGTATCACAATTGCACACAAGTCACTCAGCAAGGGACCGGGTGGATTCTATTTATCCCTACCTCACAGCCGGAAAGCTGGTATCAGTACACTTCTTCAATTGAATCCGATGTGAATATCACTATCCCGGTTTCACTTCACATGCTTGTAAAATTTTCATCGTGGATCGGGCTCTCGGTTTCAGGCTGGGCGGAGATCGGAAACGGAGGAACTTCTGGAGTAAGTGTCGGTCTGGAACTTGGAATACTTCCATGACAATCTTTTGACAAACCTCTTAAAATTCTGTGACAAACCCGGACTTCTAATTCGCCATTTTTGTAGAAGAAAATTTAGTTACATTTTTTCAATGACAATATGAAAAACTCATCTCGCATTTTAATCGCAATGTTAACAACTACATTTTTATGTTCACTGGTATCTGCTCAAACCTGCATTGTTCATTCGCCTGATTATCTTTTTACCGGTGAGGGGCATTCGATGGTGACACTTACAACAGGAATTCCGTATGTCGGAATTGCCGAGTATGCGTACGGCATTTCCGATAAGACAACGATCGGCTTTATGTACGGGCAGACCCCTGCAGTTGAAGGCTATGGCATTCGCATTCGCACAATTATTAGCCAGCCTGAAGATAATCTGCGCATATACTTTCGTTCGCCGGTCTTTTATTATCCGCTAACTCACGAACTGGGTGGCGAACCATGGTTTCTTGCCTGGCCGGCTTTCAACATTGAATATACTCGTGACTGTGGTAGAAGAATGTGGGCGGGTATTGGTGCTGTAGGCGCTTGCTGTGCACATTCACTGGGCAAAACTTTCGGTTTGGAAAAAGATAATAACGAAATGATGGGCCCAGGCTTCAAAGGGGGTATTTGGAATACCATCCAGACCGGAGCAACTCAGCCAATTACCGATCATCTCGTAGCGCAGGCAGAAGTCGGACTGGTGTTGAGCGGCATAAAGCTAGCCAGTCAGAATAGCTGGATCGGCGGCCCACCTGTGATCCTTGTGATGGGGTTAACGTATGCATATTAATGATTCTGTGACCAACTCAAGACAATTCAAACTTCCCAAAAAATATTTTTGCAAAGTCATTTTTCATCCTTTCTTAAATACATATTATGAAACAAGCTATCATTATCATCACATTCCTTGCCGGCATAAATGCATCACCGGCATTTGCACAATTCAAAAAAGGGAGCGTCGAGCTTTCTCTGCTTGGTGGATTTGGCTCATTCACAGAGTCAACTGTGCCTTACACAAGATCTTCTTCCACTACAATCATCAATCTTTCAATCATGCCCGGTTATTATATTCTTGAGGGTCTTTCATTCGAGCCGGAACTTGGTATAACCATTATTGATCCGGAAAACGGCAGTGGAAGCTCAGGACTATCAGGTGTGGCGAATCTTTCTTATACATTCGCCTTCACTGAAAAAACATACGCTCCATTTGTCCGGATAGGATACGGAATTTCTAATGGGTTGCAACTTCCGGCAATCGGATCATTTATTGTGGAAAACCAAGGAAGTAATGAAAGTAGCGTTACAATTTTTGCCGCCGGAGCAGGAATGAAATTCCTTATCGGCACTCATGCAGCTATTCGAACGGAAATAGAATATCGGAGGCAATCCTATTCCAATTCAGAAGGAGGAGAATACTCAGGATCAAATATTGGCTTGAATTTTGGCATAACCATTTTACCATAAAGAACTATAACTTCACATATTTATAAACTTACAACGTATGAAAACAATTATTTCTTTTTGCTTCTTCTTTATTCTATCATATAGCGCGTTATTTGCACAGACAGATACAATAACTATTCTACATATGAACGACTCACATTCAGGACTTGCTCCGTATGGGCCGCGCACGACTGATCTTAAAGGCACGCGGGGTGGTATTGCACGTGCAGCAACTGTTATTGGTCTAACAAAAATGACGGAGAGAAATGTACTCACACTTCATGCAGGAGATTTTTCTGTCGGCGACATTTTTTATAATGCCTATTTCGGAGTACCGGAACTTCGTATTCTTTCAGCTCTCGGGCTTGATGCAATGACGGTCGGCAATCATGAATTCGATTTGACTCCCGCTACCTTGAAACAAGTCTTGGATACGGCATTCACTGGAATATCTACTTTTCCATTTCTATCAGCGAATTGTGTACTCGAAGATTCCTCTGTTCTGGGATTGAAAAAATATATTCAATC
The DNA here is from genome assembly GCA_003151215.1 of Ignavibacteriota bacterium. The sequence continues at coordinate 5,208 of PLXB01000113.1, read as the reverse complement.
CTATACTATAAAGATGTATGGCGTAGCCAAGATCGGGATCTTCGGATTGACTACACCTTCAACAAATCAACTCTCACAGCCTTCACCGGCTTTTCTGGATACAAATTTGATTCAAATATCTCTGGCAATGGTAGATACGCTGAAAGAAAAAGGATGCAATGTGATACTGTTGCTCTCGCATTTAGGATATGTTCTTGATTCACTTATTGCAAAATCTGTGCCTGGGATCACGATGATTATCGGTGGACACGATCATTATGTATTCCAGACTCCGAGGCAGGTAGTGAATATTTCGGGGGATACGATTCCGATCGTGCAAGCCGGAGCGCATTATTCGTTTATAGGAAAAATCCATCTTGTTGTTAATGGTACAAATGTAAAATTTCTTGATTATACACTCATCCCGCTTGATGAAAATATTCCTGAAGAACCGCAGACGAAAGCTCTTATAGATACATTAATAAAAGGTGTCGAAGTGATGTTCGGCCCGGTGTATTCACAAAAGCTGACCTATGCGTTTAATGATTTTGATGAGGTGGCTGAGAACCTGACTTCGGAAGGAAATCATGATACGCCGGTCGGCAATCTTGTTACCGATGCATTCCGCGCATTGACGGGAGCAGACGTTGCCATCGAAGTTGGCGGTTCAACGGCAGATAAATTATATCACGGTCCCGTTGTCGGTGCGGATATTTTCCGGATGATCGGATATGGTTATAACACTGATAATGGCTTGGGGTACAGGCTCGCTACGTTCAAGATGTCAGGCGCTGCCCTTGCGGAAGGATTGGAGTTCGGTCTTTCAGATATTGAACAGAATGATGAATTCCTTGTCCAAGCATCGGGGATGAAATATAATTATGATCCGACTGCGCCGCAATATAGCCGTCTGCGTTCTGTGATGATCGCGAACACATTACTCGATACAGGGAAAATGTATACGATTGCTGCAAATGAATTTGCTGCGCTCTTTCTTGGTACCGTCGGAATTCCTATCAGTGATCTGAAAATCTATAGTGATACGTCTGAGTTTCAAGTCGTTTCAGGGTATGTTTCGAAACGTGATACAATCAAACCACTGATCGAAGGCAGAGTGAGCAGCCTTAAACTTTCCGTGCAAAAAAGTACTGTTGGCAATAGTAAAGACGTAATTCAGATTTTCCCAAATCCGGCAATTACTTCTGCCACGATTCAATTTACAATTATAAATCAATCGCCGGTAGAAATAAAAGTTTTTTCTTCAAACGGAGTAGAAGTCGCTTCTTTTGAAGGGCCACTTTCATCTGGTGAATTTTCTACAACCATTCCTACAAATTCTCTTTGTACAGGTACGTATTACTGTATCATTTACTGCGGAAATCAAGTTCATTCAACCTCGTTTATTATTGTTAAATAATAAAGTTGGTGAAACTTGAATCGTCATTGAGTGCAGTTTTCTCATCGCTAACTTTTTCTGCGGATACGTTCTTGTTCCTATTTTCAGAATAAAAAATGGCGGTGAGAAAACATGACTTGTTTCTCGTAGGAATGTTGAGAGTTGGCAACACTTATCAGGTCTGCGGGCGAGCTCGAATTTAAAAAAACTGCTTATTCTAACCTTTTGGCTTCCGCCTGCTCGAGCTTTTCTTTTAATGATCCAAGCTCGCCTAATGAGAAGCTCGAACCCTTTGGTGTTGCACGATAATTTTTTAGAGTATTGCGCTGCGCCTCTTTTTCAGCAGCGATGAAAGAAAGTGTGATCTTGCCATCTCTACGGTCATATTCAATAACGCGTAGACCTTCGATCGGTTTATCTTTTTTGAAGACATCTTCCAATCGCTCGATGCGGTCATGACTGAGTTCGCGGCGGGGTACAAAACCTTCGTTGCCGTCTCCGAAACTAACAACAATTCCACCTTTGGTAATTTCTTTGATCGTGCCATTATGATCGCTGCCGATCTTATATTTCTCTTCACGCTGGCGTACCGGATTTTCGATCAGGCGTTTTTTCGAAACGGTAATTCGTCTTTTCTTCGGATCGACACTTAAGATTTGCACTTCGAATTCATCGCCATTATTCACTTCCGATGCAACCGAAGAAATTCTTTCCCATGAAATTTCAGAAATAGAAAGGAAGGCAGTGATGTTATCGGAAATACTAACTTCAGCGCCAAAATCGTTAATGCTCAAAACTTTTGCATTTCCCCGGTCTCCCTCATGAAATTTTCCGAAGCTCTCTAAATACGGATCGGGCGTGAGTTGCCGGATACCGAGTTGGATTCTCCGGTGTTTCTTATCGATCTGCAACACTTTGGCGGAGATCGTTTGTCCGCGCTTGACTATTTCGTATGGGTGATTAAAATTTTCCCACGAAAGATCCCTTCCATGAATGAATGCATCTACTCCGGGGCCAAGATCGACAATGACATCTTTAATATTAAATGCCTTAACCTTTGCCTCAATTACATCGCCGACATTCATTGTCTCAAGTGTTTCTTTCGAAGCTTTCTTCAGGTCGTCTTCCAAGACGGAGCGATGGGAAACGCTGATGGACGGGTGCCCGTATTCCTTTTTTAGATTAATAATGCGTACAGGCACGGTTTTGCCGAAATATTTCGCAATATTGCGGTCAGGGTCAAGATCAATATGATTATTTGGCATCGAGGCTTTCACTCCGCCTTCAAGTTCAACCTCTAGTCCGTTATTCGCCCACTTGATGACTTTTGCGTTAATAATTTCGCGGGAACGACGAAGCTTTTCATAAGGGTCGAGTGGTCCCGATGCTCTTTCGGGAAGAGGTTCCGATTCCACTAGGGGAGTCTCATCTGTTGAAGCTTCAGGAATAGCGGTAATTTCAGTAGGTTCGATCTCTTCGTTTTGGTTTAACATAATAGTATTCTTTCATCAATTGAGCTGCATCCAGAGGGAATCAGGCTATCAGCCAGCAGCCGCTTTTCAAATTAGGAGAGAGAAAACCAAAGTTAGAGGAAAAACATCCCTTAGCTTTTTTTTCGGTTATAGCTATTTACATGAGCAAACAGCTCCTATTTCCAAGACTTGGAGAACCGAATCATCGTTTTCTAATAAAAAAAGTAATATCGGGACTTTTTTGTCGTAAATTTGTATTAGGGAGTATCCGTATTTCCAAGAAACGTATGACTACGCTTGCAATTGATTCCACTCCAAGACATTCATCGCTCTGGCTTAAATCGCCCCGGTGGGATTTGACGTGGGTTTCACTTTCTGTGCTACTGATGTTTGTACCATATAGCACCTACTACTTGGGGAGGGCTATTGGTTTTAATCCGGACCTTGCCCGCAACACTGTCAATACAATTATTGCCTTCGCGATCGGCGGCCCTCACATGTATGCTACTTATACCAGAACTCTTCTTGAGCCGAAATTCCGTAGACGTTATTGGACCATCATTCCAATGGCGATCATTATTCCTTCGCTCGTTATCTACTCTGCTATCTTTCATTTTACCTATCTTCTAACATTCTTCTTTTTTTGGGCAAGTATTCACGTTCTGCATCAGATCATTTTCATTGTCGATTGCTATAATGAACGCCAGCGTTCGCTTCTAACAAAGTATTCGCGTACTATTGATTATGCTGTTGTTCTTTCCGCCTTATATCCCATGGCAATGTATAAGTTTACTCACAATACGTTTACCGTCGGTCAGCAAGTTCTATATTTCCCCGAATTCTTGAAAGTGGATATTGTCTGGTGGCTTGCAAGTGGAATTTTTGCGATCTCGTTTATTCTTTATATTGCGAAAACTATTCGTGAATTTCAACTCGGCATCGGCAATATTCCCAAGACGATCCTAATTACGGTAACAATATTAGCAACGTTCTTTACACCGTTTTTTCATGAACTGGATGTAGCATTTCAAGGACTTAATTCCTGGCATTCTTTCCAGTATCTTGGCTTGACATGGTATATCAATAGGCTCAGATATGATCGCGGAGAAATCTCAAATCCCGCAGTACGCAGACTCTCTGAGCCTGGTAAATGGTATCGTTTTTATGGGTTTACCATGCTTGCTGCTCTTACGGCAATTTCTGTTATTGGCTTGCTGATACTGACACAACAATATCATCACCTGACCTTCGACCAGTGTTATTACATGGTAATTCTCTGTTTCCTGCTTACTCATTACTTCCACGATCATATACTCTTTACACAGTCTCAGGAAATTCGTACCGAATGGAAGGATGAGAAAGCCTTTTAAGCTCATGAGATTCATGTGATTTCTATCGCTTTACTTTTTATACTCTTTACGTAGTATTTCACGGTAACTTTAATTCGGAATCGTATCCTNNTCAGCCTCTGTTGTTATATGCACCCCAAAGAGTTTTTTTCACCAATAACTTAATTATTATTATGCCACTATTTGTACGTAAAGCATCTGCAAAATGGAACGGTACCGGAAAAGAAGGTAAGGGATCTGTCGGCGGAGAATCAAAAGCATTCAATGTCGCCTATAATTTTAATAACCGCTTCGGCGAAGGCATAGGAACAAATCCCGAAGAAATGCTTGCCGCTGCTCATGCAGCATGTTTCTCGATGAAACTTGCTTTCGTTCTCGATGGTATGGGAGCGACTGCCGAAGAGCTTAATACGACATCGCAAGTTACGACAGATAAGGCGCCCGGCGATTGGACAGTCACGAAGATTCACCTTGTGGTCACCGGAAAAGTCCCGGGAATTGATGCAGCGAAATTTCAGGAAGCTGCTGAAAATGCGAAGGCAAACTGCCCGATCTCACGCGCTATTAAGGCGGAGATGACGGTGGAAACGAAGTTAGTCTAATGAAAGGATGAAGGATGAATAATTTATTTTCATCCTTCAGCCTTCATCTTTCATCCTTGTCTCTCACCATGCGTACGCTTCGGGCGCTTGTCCGCCGGGTCCGGGGAAGATGAGATCGAGTTTTTTATTTGTCTCTTCCGTTAATTTTATTTCCAACGCCCTCAGGCTGCCCGTTAATTGCTCTTCCTTTCGGGGTCCGATGATCGGGGCAGTTACGGCTTTATTTTGAAGCAACCATGCAAGAGCGACATCGGCAGGTTTTTCGCCGATCTCTTTGCAGAGCGCTTCGTATGCGGCAATTTGTTTTTTTCTTTTTCAAGCCTTGCCGGCGTAAGCTGCGATCTTCTGCTATCGGGTTCGGGATTATGGTATGCACCGCCTGCCAGCAATCCTCCGCCAAGCGGACTCCA
>PLXB01000181.1 GCA_003151215.1 Ignavibacteriota bacterium | reverse complement strand
ATAAGCCGGATGTTCGATGGCTTTGGTTACAACCGTTACCGCGGCGGCGGAATGGGGTTTGTGCCCGGCCTTTACAGCGGTTACGGAAATGTGGGACAGGGATTATCATCGGCACATAGCTCGATCGCGCGCGGCGGATTCGGCGGCAACGGAATGGCGCACGGAGCAGGAGCATAAAAAAAATATCGATGCAGAGAATTACTATCGAACCGCGTGCCGATTGGGTAAAAAAAGTTGAGGAATTAGGGTTCCTCTATCACAGCCTTGATACTATTTATTGGGACGAGCGCGCTTATTATAAATTTTCAAGCCGCGAGGTTGATGAGCTCGAAGCTGCAACTTCAGAGCTTTACGATATGTGTTTGGCTGCAGCGCAGCATGTGATCGATAACGATCTCTTTATGCAGATCGGCATCGATGCAAAATGGAAAGACTATATCGTTAATTCCTGGAATAATGAAGACCCGGCACTTTACGGAAGGCTTGATCTGCGTTATGACGGAAAGAGCGCTCCGAAGCTTTATGAATTCAATGCCGATACTCCGACAAGCCTGCTCGAAGCAAGCGTGATCCAATGGTACTGGCTTCAGGATTTCGATAAATCGAAAGATCAATTCAATTCCATCCATGAAAAGCTCATTGCCTACTGGACGTTCCTGCGTCCGTATCTTAAAGATCCCAATACGATCCATTTTGCATGTATGCAATCAAGTATCGAGGATAGCATTACCGTTCAGTATTTGCGCGATACGGCAGAGCAGGCAGGATATAAAACATTCTTCATGGATATGTCCGATATCGGATNNCAAGCTCTATCCGTGGGAGTGGATGACGGCTGATAACGAGGAGTTCAGCGAACATTTGCCGGAAAATACAAATACGTGCTGGCTTGAGCCGCCTTTTAAAATGCTTTTATCGAATAAAGGTATTCTGCCGATCTTATGGAAGCTTTATCCCGGTCATAAAAATCTGCTGCCGTCTTATTTCAGCGGTGACGATACGATTCTCTCATTAACAGATGGTTATGCGATGAAGCCGTTCTTCTCGCGTGAAGGTGCGAACGTTACTCTGAAAGGGAAAGGCATTGATACTCAAACTCCCGGTAATTACGGAAAAGAAGGATTCATCGTGCAAGAGCTTTGCCCGCTTCCGGAATTCGACGGAAATTATCCTGTGATCGGAAGCTGGATCATCGGCCAGCAGCCTGCGGGAATGGGAATTCGTGAATCGAGTGAATTAATCACGACAAACACCAGTAGATTTATTCCGCATTTGTTTGAATAAAATTAAGCTATCCATCTTTATTGTATGATCCCATTCATTTCTTTATGATAAATTTTACAATCCTCGCATCTTTCGTTAATGCAGAGTAGAATCCTATAGTAAAATCCTTAGTAGAAATTATGCTATTTGTAATTCCATGATAAAATTCTTTTCCAGCCACATCATATATTTTTAGGGCAATTGGTTTTTCTGACTTAATGGTGATATAATCTGATGCTGGGTTTGGGTAGCACCTCAGATAGTTCTCTTCTTCTATAACATCTTTTACATTTGATGGAATGCGAATTGGAGGAAAATCGCAGTTTGAACTTACCCATTCAAATCTGTAATAACCTAAGGTGAATTGCCCATCGTTATGTCCAGCCAAAATATTAAAGGTGCTATCCATCAAGCATATAAAATTATTGATATGCTCTCCATCGACGATTGATTCGGTAATTTCTGGAACAATAAATTTATTTTCAAGCGTAAGGTATTGCACAGAGTAGCGAAACAATCCATTACTATTGTGGTAGTAGTTAACAGTAGTATCAAATGGCTTGGAAGGATTTTGTGAGGTTGCTGTCGATATTTTATGGGATGTTCTCATTCCTGAAAACAAAATACTTTTATTGCCTCCGCGCAAAAAACTTTCTAAATCGTATCTCCAACTAAGAAAAAAATCATCACCGTTTGTCTGAGTAGTGCCGTCGGATTGATAATAAACCTGCTGCTCAAAGGACACTTGTTCTCTCCATTTTGAAATTGTCTTTGCATTGCTCTGAAACCCGTTTGATGCGACGACAACTTTACCTGCGCAGCCTTTCCCTGTATCAGGAATATTTACGGTGATCAAGGAATCTGCCCAGTTTATTATTACCATCTGGACACTATCGACCTCTACAAGTCCCAGTGGTTTTCCAAAGGAACCTGATATATTAAGAATTCCCTTCGATTCATCAATGCCTATGGAATCAATGCGCGGCTGCTGTCCGCATAGGGATGAAGTAAAAAAACAAATTATAGCAATAATACTATAGTAACGCATAATTTTAAGAGAGAACGTTCTTCCTATCCCAAATTGAGAACTAAGAACACATCATTACCCAAGACAATGCACCTTCACAATATTTGTGGTTGATACCTGGAAGATCGGATGCCCGGCAGTCAGGACGACAAAGCCTTTATCGGTAATGAGGCCTTTTTTCTGAACGGTGTCGATCATGACTTCAAGCGTTTCGTCAAAACTTTTGATCGTTTCGAGTTTGATCGGGATCACTCCATGGAAAAATGCCATTTTTCTCAGCGATGCATCATCTGTTGACATCGCAATGACCGTTTTTGAGAAACGGTACTTCGCAACGTACCGCGCACTTCTTCCCGAAACCGTGGCACAAATAATTGCCTGTGCATCGACTTCTTCGGCAAGCACACAGGCCGCACGGGCAACGGAATCCGTTTCATTATCCATTGCTTCTTTCGGAGCTTCGAAGCTTGATTCTGTGCGGACGTATCCGCTTTTTTCCGCTTGCAAGGCGATCTCCGACATCGTCCGAACTGCTTCGACGGGGAAGAGGCCTACGCTTGTTTCGGCAGAGAGCATAATGCAATCCGATCCGTCGAAGACGGCATTGGCAACATCCGATGCTTCGGCGCGGGTCGGGCGGGGATGAGTGATCATGGATTCAAGCATCTGCGTTGCCGTAATAACGGGAATGCCGCGCGCATTTGCCATATCGATAATACGCTTCTGCACAGGCGGTACTTGTTCCAGAGGCATCTCAACGCCCAGATCGCCGCGAGCAACCATGATCATATCCGCAACATCGAGGATCGTTTCGATATGATCGACGGCTTCAGGTTTTTCGATCTTTGCGATGATGGGAATATCGGTCCGCTGTAATTCCGATTCGAGCAAGTGTTTTAATTGCAGAATATCACCGGCGCGTCTGACAAAAGAAAGAGCAAGAGCATCGACATTGATCTCATTGACGGCAAAGCGCGCAAGTTCTTTATCATGCTCGGTCAGTGCAGGGATACGCAATCGTGTGCGCGGAAAGTTAATGCCTTTATGCGAAGTGAGAATGCCTCCGTTCTTTACACGAACGAGTATTTCCGTTTTCGAAAGAATATCATCGGCATAGAGAATGATCGCGCCGTCATCGAGCAGGATGGGATCGTCGATGGCAACATCTTCGCCCAGATGCGGATAACTTGTCGTGATCACATCAGCCGTCGTCAGCCCGTCAGGATCATAGACGAGTTTCACCTTCGAGCCGTCGGCGATATGAACTCCGGCAGGATCGGCAGTAATGCCCGTACGCATTTTCGGACCGGGCAGATCGCCAAGAATGGCAATATGTACTCCCAGCCTCTGGCTGATCTTGCGTACAAGATGCGCCAGTGCCAGATGCTCTTCCATGGTCGAATGAGAGAAATTCAGGCGGACGATATTCACGCCGGCATTAATAAGCGCTTCAAGCGTAATTTCCGAGCTTGACGCCGGACCAAGCGTCGCTACGATCTTTGTTTTCGATTGTATCATATATGCAAAAATACGGAAGCCGAGGACGTGGAAAAAATATTCGCATTTATCGCAGCACTTCAAATTTTTCCGTGATGACCCTTCCGTTCAAAGTGACCCGTGCATAATAGACCCCGTTCTGCAAATTGCCGATGGGAAGTTCGATCTGCGTTTGGCTTGATTGCGGAATGACATTCCGTTTATACATTTCTCTTCCCAGCACATCGAAGATGCTGACCTCCGTATTCTCTGCCAATGCATCGAACGTAAGAATGATGCTATTTCCATTTGCCGGATTGGGGCGGAGAGAAAGCAATTTATATGGCTGAATGACCTCTACGCTATTTTTAATTGCAGCAATATGTAACTTGACAAATTGTGTGTNNAATGATCCAAGGCCATAGTGATTTGTATGAGCACTCCTATTGTATCATGTGGTGGCAATATGGTACCCGGAGCGATACCAGAGAGGCTGACAAAAGGGGATGTGATAGGAAAGAATCCGGCAACTATAAGCGCAGCATCACCTAAATTTTGCAAAAGCAAAGATCGGGTGATAGGGGCTCCTAACGACACATTTCCAAAATCAAGGGTATCTCCAACGAGATGAGAAACAGCGTGTAATATCGACCCCGTTAAATTAATGACCTGATCATTATCACCGGCTATTTTCGCAACAAGATTTGCCTGGCGGTCAGCATATCTTAGCGCCAGTGGCTTATTCAGATCCGGCTTGAATACAAGATCAACCCAAATTGAATCACCGGGATTCAAGTTAAAGTTTTTAAGCGGCAGAATTCCCAACTGGTCGTTGAGTATATACCAGTCAGAAGCATTTGGTCCGTTTAAGAATACGGAATCAACATGTCCTGGTGCCCCGCCGGGTGGGTTAAAATTTATTATGTATATCGTGACGTTATCCGTATCATCGCAGATAACCGTATCATTTTCTTGTGAGCGATCCCAGCTTACAATTACTCCTTCTCCGGTAAGCGTTGAATAACTTTTTACCGACTGAGTAAAAGGAGAGCTGATATCGGTATTCCACTGAATTGTTGCTGTATCGTTGCCTAACTTCGAGGGAGAATAACAAAATGTAAATTTAATCCTTTCTCCGGGTTGAAACACGAAGGGGAGTAATCCGCTATCACTAAACGTAAAAGCTGCTGATCCTTTTAGTGCCCAGTTTTTTGTAAGCGTAAAGGGTTTAGTGCCAACGTTGTGGATTGATACACTTCGGCAAATGGTGTCTGCGATACCGGCCTTTCCGAAATTTAGATCCGATGCCGAGATCAACCCCACTCCACCGCTACCGGATAATTGTACAGGAATAGAGATGCAATCTGCATGAAGGAGAAGTGTATCAAAAACATGGGCAGTATCATGGGAAGTAAAACAGATCTTTAATATTATCGAATCGTTCGGAGCAAGCGAAAAGGGAAGTTTCGGTTGAACCGATGAAACGCTAAACGATTTACCTTGTGTAAGATTTGCTGCCGTAATAACATGCGGCAATATTTCATTATTTTTTAGGATCACGGAAAAGCAGGAGTCAGTCCCGACGCTTATGTTAGAGAGATTAATAGGTATGATGCCCGGTGTTATTGAAAGTTTTGCCGGTTCGTAATGGAGATCCGCTACTTGTTTATTCCCTGCATTATCGGTGACCAGAACTGCTGCATAACCAGATTGGATCGGATTGAAAACCAAGACCGAAAAACAGACGACGCTATCGGTACCGGGAAACTCGACTTCACCGTAATTATTCGGATCGAAGGATGAATCGAAATGACAATTCACCGATTGCTTTCCGGGACTGAATTGTATTCCTAATGAATCATTAAGCAGCGTAACGCTTCTGATCCCTCTATTCGATGTTCTCAGATCATGAACACAGATATTCCATTTTGTACATTGCGAATCTATCGTAAATCCGAATTTTCCCGGATTGCCGCTCGATAGAGATGCGCCGGTAGGATTTGCATACGAAAAGAAATAATCGTCACAGTCAAAATCACCAAGGTCATAATTCGGATCGAGCGCGCGAAAACCATAGTTATAGACGATAAAAGGATGTGGGCTCGTAGCATAATAACTACCCGGAGATACTTTGAAACGGAGTCCGTATAGTGGTAGAGTATCAGAGCCTTCAATATGATTCGGGATATTTCTAAATAGCTGCTCGTTGCCAATAACTGTTTTAACAGGTCTTATCTGGCCACCGTTGAAGGAAACCAGAATGCCGTTTGTACCGTCAAAATCACCTGGCGGCGCAATAATATTAACAAAATATGCCTGCGAGTTCTCGAATTTATTTTGAGGAACAAACCACATGTACGAAGTTTTCCATCGTGATATCGGTATGATCGTCATCATACTCGGAGCAGGGTAGGGAGGAGCATTGGCAAAATTTCGCTGGTCATACATCATCGCACTGAACTTGATGCCATTGACTCCTTCGATATCGACGGGGCAGGTGATCGATTCCCGTTCCGGTGCGGGAAAAAGAAGCCTTGCGCTTGTCATATCTAATTCACCTGAAGTACATGCATCGAAAAAATTAATTTTTGCAGCTGTACTATCCCAGGAAAACATTCTATAATTTTCACCGACGCCGTCAAAAGTAGTCGGGTCGGCAGGTTGAGAATCTTTTAATGGAATCGAGACATACCCTGTCGTATCCCAGAAATCAACAGGTATCATTTGTTCGACCATGAAATCGCGACCTTCAAGCTGGCGGTTACTCACTCCGCCTATAGCAGCATTTTCGTGGCCTGCCAGAACAGCGATCGGTTTATCGGATTCGACGATGGAGCCGGAAATATCGACGTCTGTATTGTCACCCGCTGATTTGACAAGATAGCACTGACCGCGGCGCAAAATTATTTTGTAAGGATTTTCCAGATAATTTGCTCCGGTACCGCTATGTGTTCCAATATGACCGCCGATCGTAGTCGCATTAGGAATGATTGTTACGAAAGTGTTATCGAAGGCAGCTATGATCTCAAAAAAACCGTGCGAATCTTCGACACCAGGAGGTGGGAATTCCCCGCACTCAATCCCAAGTTCCCCCGGATTGTTTTGATAACTATCAATTACATATTTTTTGCCCAGTGCCGGAGTAGCCAGAGAAAGATAACTTCCGCCTGCGCAGGCTCCGTAACTGAAATATTGAATATTCACCGGCTGATCTGCCGTTATATGGCAAGCCGTATATTCGGCGCGATCGCCATTGGGATTCATGCGCATCCGGTTCGTATCCAGCGCGACCTGTATTCCGGTTCGCGCCGGTATTTTATAGATCTGCGGTTTTGTCTCCACTCCCGTTGCGCTATCGAAATATGTGACGCGGATGGTATTATTGGTATAGCTCGATACAAGCGCGAACACTCCGAAGAAAGCACGCACCACAGGATTTGCAACCGTATTATAACTCGGGTTGACAAAGCCGATATAGAAATCCTTTCCGTCGGATGAAACGCCGGAGGCAGTTTGTGAATGAGCGGGCTGAGCAAAAAGAGCAGCGCAGAGGAGAATAAGCCAAATGAGGAAGAGTCTGAATGAGAAAAAAGAGTGCTTCATGATCTGTGTATTCCGATAGTGATGGCACTAGAACGATTAAGAAGCCCAAAGTTACAGATTATTTCGGAAATAATCGATCGAAAGCCCGCGAAGTTCTTTCTGATTTCTTATACATTGGACGATGTTTGGTCATATTCAACGAGAAGTGTGAAATAAGAAAGAGTTGAACAACTTGTAATCTTATTGCGTAACAAACGAAATTTAGCCCATTTTAAACTTAATAAAATAAACTTGCAACGTTTTGGAAGATGGCGTGTAGTATATACAGATTCAGATACTCGTTTCATCGCAATTATGAATTTCTATTTTATGAACTACCCGGACGGCTTTTGCAAAAAAATACTTTTCGCGACGGCGTTAATGGTATTCATACAGACTCCCGGCAATGCACAGAAAACAAAAAAAGATAATTTCGGGAAAGAGTTTTATGTGGCATTTGCCGAAAATCAAGGCGGACAAACGTTCTCAGGCGATGAAGATCAAAATTTCTTCGCTCTTTTTATTACCAGCAAAGTACCCACTCAGGGAACAGTCGAAGTAACAGCGCTTGGTTTTTCAAAGGCATTCACAACTGTTCCCGGAACGATCACGACCGTAGAACTTCCCGACGGCAAACATATTGGTGATCCAACGGTTGAACTTACATTTGAGAATAATCAGGAAGAAACGGTCATTTCGGGTATGGCAGTCCATATTATTTCGAACGATGATATTGCCGTTTATGGAATGAACCATAAGCTTTGGTCCAGTGAGGCCTTTATGGCACTTCCGGTTGGTATATTGGGAACAGAATACCGCACACTAAATTATCCGACTTCTTATCCTACCAGCGGTGTAACACCCGGAGAATTTTGGATCGTCGCAGTTGCCGATACGACCAATATCACGATCACTCCGAGGGCTGCTACGCGAATGAAAAGTCAACCCGGCGTTCCTATCAAAGTATTTATGAATAAAGGCGATGTCTATCTTGTGCAGGGCAATCCTATCGATGGACAAAATGATCTTACCGGATCAATCATTGAATCAGACCAGCCTATTGCTGTGCTCTCCGGACATGTACGTACTGAGATCCCCAAAGGATTTAATAATGTAAACAGTAATACCGGAAGTCGGGACCATCTTGTCGAACAATTACCGCCGGTTAGCGCATGGGGAGATTCAGCACTCATCGTCCGCTATCAGTCTGCAACGTTACCGGATCTTGTCAGAGTAGTTTCCAGTGAAGACGGAAATGTTATTAGTGTGAATGGCACTATTGTCAAGACGCTGCAGGCAGGTGATTTCTATGAAATATCGCAGCTCACGACTCCTGTTTCTATTCAAGCAACCAGTCCTATTTTAGTCGGGCAGTATATGCACACGAGTCTTTACGGAGTCGGTGATCCTCAGCATCAGCCATATGGTGATCCGGCGTATTCTCTGGTTTTTCCCGTCGAGCAGTTCGATACTTCTTATACATTCATGCTCGATCAAAATTCGACATTTAACGGTAATTACATTAATATCATCGCCGATCCGGCAGGTGTTGCAACAATGATGCTTGATGGTTTACCTGTAACCGGAAAGCCTTACAACGCCGTTTTTCTTCCGATCCCGGGATCGAATTATACCTATACTCAAATATCTTTTTCCATAAACCAGCAAGGTGCGCATAATATCTACAGCAGTAAGCCGTTTGGTATTACGGTCTATGCCCTTGGTCCGGTAGATAGCTATTCCTATCCCGGCGGAACACTTTTAAGAACTATCACGCCTTTCAAGACTGCTGATGTAATAATCGATTTTGGTGACAGAGTACTCACTCCGCCGGGACCTCCGTATGTGGCTTCTGGTCCGATAGGTATTAATAAATGGGATACGACGGTGTATTTACAAAATATTTCCAGTGATCCCTATGCGATTGATAACTTCTTATCAAAAGGCGGGAATGCTCCCGGAAATTTTAATGTAACTCGTTTCCCAAAAACAATTGCTCCGAGCGCCTATGATTCTATAACGATCGAATTTACGCCTGATCAGGCAAATATAGAAATGACGACGACACTCAAAGCGCAGACTCCGCACTTGCAGGCGTATGTCGTTCAAGTCAGAGGCAGAGGTATTTTAGAAAATGCGCAAGTATTCAGTGATTCGACTGCTACCGTGCATGTCGATACGCTCGATTTCGGAGTTCTTGACGCAAGTATTGACCCACCAAAGGATTCGTTCGTCTATATATTTAATAAAGGCGAGCTGCCGCTTGCTATTACCGGCACGAATATTACTCCGTCCAATGCACTTACAAATCCTACGGATTTTATTATTACCTCAACAACTGTTGCATCGGTCATAAAGACCCCTCCGTATACTCTTCCGGGATTTAATAATCTTTTAGCAATTAACATGGATACTTCTGCAAAGTTGTTCCTCCAATTCAATACTGTTAAAGGAGAGCCGAATGGTTTGCGTGAAGCAGAGCTTGATATTACAAATTCCGGTGTGCCGCAAAAAGTTATTTTGTTGGCGACGATAAAGACAATTCTGAAAAGTACGGTATTGAATGCGACCTTTGACACGGCATTCCTTTGCCAAAATCAAACGCGAAGCATCTTTATCGATAATCCGAATGATTTTCCGATCACAGTGACGAATGTATCCCTTGGCGGAGCTAATCCCGGTGATTTCAGTCTGATCACACAAACGCCGCTTGTTATTCCCCCGACAAGCCGAGGCGAGATAAAGCTTCAATATACTCCAAGTGTTGTAGGTATAAGCAATGCAACGGCAATAGTAAGTTTTGATCTTCCAAAAGGATTTGCAGACACAATGTCATTCACGGCATATGGAGATCAGTTGACTTCGCGTTTCTCTGCGCATGACGATATTCATATCCTTCCTAATGAAGAGACTGTTTTTCCGATATATGCAAAAACCCCAATGCAAAATTTCGGATCGTCAACGTTTACATTGACGATCTCGTATGATCCCTCACATATCGAAGATTTTGATTATATACAGGCCAATACGCTGACAGCAACGGGATATTATACGGTG
Organism: Ignavibacteriota bacterium; assembly: GCA_003151215.1. Next base: position 3,851 of record PLXB01000181.1, on the reverse strand, counting down.
ATATCCGATACGGTAGGATACAGCCAATACCTCTATCAGACTGCTGATGGAAGTGTCATCTATGGCGGAAGTGATTCCGAAGTTATGCCTTTGGTGTATATTAAATTCAGATCACATTTGAATGGCGAAGACCCCACACATTTCCATTTACCCATCGATATTAATTATAATGTTGAATTTACCGGAAGCTCAGTACCTTCCGGATGTATAGCTGCCCTTACTCCGCCAGGGCGTATTACATTGGATTCATCCTGCGAAACAGTATACCTTTCGCAAGATACTTTTCTTTTCCCGCAGGAAAGTTACATTGAACCTATCCGTCCGAATCCTGTCTTTAACGGTCGCGCAAAATTTGTTATCGATATTCCGGCCGATGACGTCGTACATCTCGATATCATCGATATGCTTGGCAATATCACTGCTGCCGTGATCAATGAGAGCCGTAAGCCCGGTACCTATGAACTCGAATGGGATGCTTCGAAGGTGCGACCCGGAATATACTATGTCCGTCTGCAAACTGCCGGGCAGACAAAATTGCAGAAAATGGTTATCGCGCATTGAGCCCGGAGACCCTTTCACCGGCAAAAATCTTTAATCGCCCGGCACTTACGGGTTTTCTTTCCTGTGCTTTTGGTATTGCAATTGCAAGAATAGCGGGCGCAGGATCGCGGCTTGAAGTCTTGCTTGCTGTACTCCTTCTTATCTCCACAGGAGTGCTTTCTTTTTTGCTAAAGCCGAAATTTCCCGTATTTTCTCAACTGTTTGGGATGACTTCGTTGGCTGTTCTCGGATTTCTCTTATTGAGTTCGCAAGAATATTATTTTGAGAACTCATCAATGAATCGAATCACTTCTGTCTACTCCGGAGATGCGATCATATACGGCAAAGTTCGCAGCACTCCGGAGGTATCATCTTCTTCCGTTTCATTTTTTTTGGAAACCGATTCTCTGAGCGTTGACTCACTGATATTTCGCTCAGAAGATAAAATTACCGTAACCATTTCAGGTATAGAAAAAGCAGGGAAGCAATTTATTCCGCTGATCGGACAAAGAGTCAAGTGCTATTCAGAGATCGATCATATTGAAGCTGCAAAAAATCCGTATGAATATTCCTCCGATATTTCATTAAAAGAAAAAGAAGGAATTCGTGCCCGGGCATACGTGCGTTCTCCTTTTGATCTTTATATTATAGATTCGCAACAACAATTGACCCCTTTTGAAAGAACTGGAATGTTCTTTCGAAATCTTTTTGTAAGATCAAAAGCGATCATCGGAAATTCGATACAGGATAGCCTCACAAAAGGATTTGTGAGCGCTGTCGTTTTAGGAGATAAGACGGGACTTACTCCGGAAACTTTGGATGATTTCCAACGTGCCGGTCTTACTCATCTTCTTGTCGTCAGTGGTTTTAATGTAAGTATTGTTGCAATACTTGTCTTTTATCTCTTGCGTATGATCGGACTTTCATTACGAAGGCTTCGGATGGTACTATCTATGCTAACGGTACTTTTTTACTGCTTAGTCGTTGGGTTAGAGCCCAGTGTCGTCCGTGCCCTTATCGTTATAGAATTTATTTTTTTATCCCGGTTCCTTGAGCGAAAGCCTGATATAGGAAATCTCACCGCGGCGGCAGCGCTAGTGACGATCGTTTTACATCCGTATGATCTTTTCGATATTGGTTTCCAGCTTTCCTATGGGGCAGTCTTCTCACTCGTTTTTTTGTATCCGGCATTTGAAAGACTTTTTATTGCGGAAAAATTCGTCGAAGGTAAGACATTTCTTTTGCGAACAGTCCATCGCTCCCTACAGGGTTTTTGGGGTTCGCTCTCGGTCTTCCTTGGATTACTGCCGGTCTTTCTCTATCATTTCCACCGGGTATCCATTGTCGGACTTGGCATAAATATCTTAGGCATTCCGCTTGCTGCAGTCATTACGATCTTCGGTTTCCTGCTCTTGCCGCTTTCATTTATCAGCGGTTGGCTTGCGTCGGTTTACGGTGAAGCAAGTTTATGGATGACAAAGATAATTGCGTATGCAGCTCATCTTTCGGGAAGTTTCGGATGGTCAGTGATTGAACTGCCACGCCCGCAGACGTTGCTTATACTCCTTTATATTGCAGCCTTATTCTATATTACACGCGCAAACCGTCGCTGGAATTTCTATGGAAGATCAGTTCTTATATTATCCATTGCACTTGTACTATTCTTTGCGAGAATTCCGTTTGCGTATTCACTTGTCAAATTGCCAGACACTGCTGCAATATTATTTTTTGATGTCGGACAGGGCGATGCGATGCTTCTTACTTCGCCGAAGGGAGAATCATATTTAGTCGATTTCGGAGGTATTACAAAAAGTTATTCGGCTATTGCCGAAAGAACGATCATTCCTTTCTTTAAAGCCGAAGGGATCAGCCGAATCAATACCGCCTTTATTACACACATGCATATCGATCATTATGGCGGAGCAACTTCGATAATGCAAAATATTCGTTGCCAGGCTATCTACACATCCGGCGAGCGCGCTGCAGGGTATGCTCCATATAGGCTCGATAGCATTTCACAAGCCATGCATATTCCGGTTATGCGTGTCCATCAGGGTGATGAATTAAATATCGATAAAGACTTTCATATCTTCATCCTCAATCCCGAAACGACAACAGATGAAGTCGCACTTCCTCTTTCCTCTGGAGGGATGAATCACCATTCCCTTGCATTGAAAGTGACGTATAAAAATTCCAGCATTCTTTTACTCGGCGATATTGAGGCAAGCGATGAAGAACGACTTGTAAAAAGATATGGTAATTTTCTGCGATGTGATANNATCTCCGTAGGCAAGCACAACGGTTTTGGGCATCCGAATCCTGTTGTAATAAGAAGATGGATCAGATCAGGAGCAACGGTTTTACGAACGGATAAAGAAGGCGCGCTGCTGTTTCGAAGCGACGGCAGCGCATTTAGAAAAATGGAATGGCGGTAATTGCCTGAACAGGAATGTATGGAATCAGCAAAAATGTGGGGAGCAGCAATTCCAAAAATCTCATGCATTCCGGTTCAGATGACTCCCAGTTTCTTTCCCACATTCGTAAAAGCATTACTGGCTTTATCGAGATGCTCCCGTTCATGGGCAGCCGATACCTGCACTCTTATTCTTGCCTGCCCATTTGCTACGACGGGATAAAAGAAGCCGATAACATAGATACCTTCGTCGAGCAGCTCTTTGGCGAAGTTCTGTGCAAGCGGAGCGTCGTAAAGCATAATTGGGCAAATGGGATGAATACCCGGTTTAATGTCAAATCCTGCGGAAGTGATTTTTTCGCGGAAATATGTTGTGTTCTTTTCGAGCTTGTCTCGCAGGGCAGTTGTTTCACCGAGCATACGAATAACTTCAAGTGCTGCTCCGGCAATAGCAGGGGGGAGTGAATTACTGAAAAGATATGGCCGTGAACGCTGGCGGAGCATATCAATGATTTCCTTTCGTCCGGAAGTAAAGCCGCCGGCTGCGCCGCCGAGAGCTTTACCAAGTGTGGAAGTAATGAGATCAACTCTACCCATAACGTCGCAGTATTCGATCGAGCCTCGTCCCGTCTTTCCGATAAATCCGGAAGCATGACTATCATCAACCATGACGAGGGCATCATTTGTATCCGCCAGATCGCAAATAGTACCAAGTTTTGCAATAGATCCATCCATCGAGAAAACGCCGTCAGTGACAATAATTCTTCTGCGAAGATGCTGTGTCTGTTTCAAAATATTTTCAAGCTCTTCCATATCGGAGTTCTTGTACCTAAATCTCTGAGCTTTTGAAAGCCTCACTCCATCAATGATGGAGGCATGATTCAATTCGTCGCTGATG
>PLXB01000454.1 GCA_003151215.1 Ignavibacteriota bacterium | reverse complement strand
CGGGCCGATTGCAAGACCATGAAGCGTATCGCAAAATGAGATACCGGTTAAATGATCTTTTGTTAATCTCTGCGGAGATGCCCAGGATATTCCGCCATCCGAACTTGACGTAAAATACCCGTTATCGCTTCCGGCATAAATATGCAGTGAATCAACAGAGGATAGATACTGGAATTGCGCGCCCCATGATTGGAAATCCGATAACCCTAAGTTACCGTCATGCCAGGAATTGCCGCTATCTTCAGAACTCATGAAAAGATGAGAATATGTTTTATAATTAAAAACACTTCCTATAACCGCAGCATTTTTATTATCTGCACTACTCAGGGCACCAAAAAAATATTGTTTGTTCTCAGAAGTATCGCGGAGCACGGAATGCCAATGAAACTGAGCGTAACTCGCTTGCCAAAATATGATCAGAAGAAGGAAAGGAATAAAGAGAATACTTGCCAGTTTCATTTTGGTTATTTTCTTTTAAAACCTTGATTATTAACAATAAGTAACTTATATAAATTTGCATTTACTAAAAAAATGTGAGCCTTTAATTTTGGCTACAGACCAGCACTGATATAGCAATTTTTGCATTCTCCATTCTCATCTCCTAATTCAGAGGTATTTTTGTTCTCATGAATATCAGCGCCGCAACTTGGAAATGGCTTCTTATCAGCACGGGCTTAGCATTATTGCTGATGATGCTTGCCTATCCGTTCGGCTACGATCAGGCAGCTTTCATGGTCGGCGGCGAGATGACAGTGAAGCATGGTGCAATTCCCTACCGTGATTTTCTGGATACAAAGCCGCCGATAATCTTTTTTATCTATGGCATTTCATCCCTTATCTTCGGACATCACGAATGGTCGATCAGGGCGTTCGATATTCTCTTTCAGATCGGCTCACTTTTTTATTTTTTTAAACTGCTTAAGAGAATAACCGGCGATCAAAAGCTCGCCTTATCTTCGGTATTTCTGTATGTTCTCTTTTATGTAACAAGCGGCTATTGGATGACAGCACAGGCAGAAACATTCGCCTTGCTGCCTACGCTTGTTACATTCGATATGACCGATAAAATAATAAATTCGGACTCCAGAGGCCGGATTCCGGATTTTCTACCCGGTATTTATACAGGCCTTGCCTGTGCGGTGCTTTTTTTATTAAAATTTACTCTGCTGAGTGTTCCTCTTGGAATCATTTTATATCTGCTGCTTGAATCCAAAGGAGGAAAGAATTATCCTTGGAAATATATTTTCGGAATTGCAATTGGTGTGCTGATCCTCATTGGCAGTTACTTTCTCTATCTTCTGGAAACAAATTCTCTGCCCCGATTTATCGAATCGATTACTTGGCTAAAACAATATGCCGATGTTGATCCGCTTCTTTCAATACACACCATCATCGAGCGATATTTTAAGCAATTTCCGATGCTTGCAATTTATCCCTTTGGTCCGAGCGGAATACTTGTTGCAGCAATAGGAATATATATCTATTTCAAGAATCGTCTGCAACCAATGGAAGCCGGTTCGGCATTTTTGCATTTATTTATTCAGTTTTCACTTGCACTTTTGGCAGTCCTTTATGAAAGAAAATTTTTTCCATATCATTTCGCCCGCAGTTTTTGGGCATTCGTGCCGTTTGTTGCATTAGGGCTCCGGGAATTGCGAATTATCTGGAACAGCTATTCATTTGCATGGATGAAAATGAAGACGAGCGATCGCATACTTCGCTATTTTATCGGATGTATTACGATTGGTATCCTTTTGTTTTTCTCGACAGCTCCGCGAATCATTTCACAACCGCTGCATTTTACATACATGCACATCACCGGAGCCGATGTTGCACAGGACGTTCAGGATCAAATGCCGCAATATTATTATAAAGAAGAACAGCAGATTGCCGATCGTCTGTACCCTTTGATGAAGCCGGAGGATAAAATATTTATCTGGGGCAATAGTATCGGCATTTATTATTTTTTAAGGAAATATCCAACGACGATCGTCCTGACTAATACGCCGCTTATCACATTTTTCACTCCACAATCCTGGAAGGACTCAGTACTTGCGCAACTGAAGGCAGATCCTCCGCGCTTTTTTATAGCAGAGTTTGGGGACGAGCGTGAATATATCTCCGGTTCACGCGGCGATTCATGGGGGCATCTTTTGGAATGGGCAGAATTGCGCGATTTTCTCGGATCATATTATGAGAAAAAAGAAGAATTCGGACATTTTAGGATTTTTGAAAGAAAATAGACTGAACATTGATTTTATGAGATTTTTAGGATTAAGAGAGATGAATTCTTATCCCAAAAATCATTTTTTAATCTCGTATAATCAAGGTTCAGAGAATACTCTTTTCGAATACCCGGTACCTCTTATAAGCCTCGCCCTGCATTACTTCCGCGGCTCGAGTCATAGCTGTATTATTTTCCAAAACCCAGGACGCTTCACCGAACTTCATACCATTGTTTTGTGCGCGTTCTAAGGTTTCGCGATAAAGGAGTGCATCTATACCTCTGCCATGATATTCCGGAAGAACTCCGAGCAGCACGATACGAAGCGTATCGATCGCTTTTTTATGTGTCATGAGATTCATAATCGCTGTCGGAAGGTTAGTCATTCCTTTCGGGATCGGTTTACCTGCTTTAAATGCCTGATTGATATCCGGAAGAGTAAGCGTAAATCCAATCGTCTCGACCGTGCCATCCCCATTTTTCTTTTCGGCAAATAGAACATATTGCGGTTCGATGATCTGTTTTAATTCGGAAGCAAGCATATCGATCTCGGCATCGTCAAGCGGAACTGCGCCCCAGTTATCTTCCCATCCACGGCTATACAGATCTTTAATGAGCCGAACGTCGCGGTCGAAATTATTCATATCAAGATTACGGATCGTTACTCCGCCGCGCTCGCGCATCATATCGGTGACGCGCTTGAGCTTTGGCGTTAATGTTTTTTCTGCATCGAGCTTCCAGGCAAGCATATCTTCTGCTTTACCATAACTCGCATGTTCGATAAGTGTCCCATAGTATGGCAGATGGTACGGCATCATAAATGCCGGAGTATACTGGAATCCCCCTATAAGTAATCCAACTTCATCATTGATCGAAGGACTGATGGGACCGCGAATCGCCGTCATCCCTTTGGACGCAAGCCATTCTTCTGCCTTTTTGAAAAGTGCGTCAGCAACCTCCTGATTATTGACAGATTCGAAAAAGCCGAAGAATCCGATCCGGTCTTTATGAACTTTGTTATGATTATGATTAATGATCGCAGCGATTCTCCCAACAGGTGCACCATTATCCTCTGCGATAAAGAACTTGGCTTCGGCATGTTTATAGAATGGATTGCGTTTTTCATCGATAAGCCGCATTTTATCCATTTCAAGCGGAGGAACCCAGTTCGGTTCATTCGCATAGAGATCCCAGGCCATGCGCATAAAACGAAGCTTTTCTTTGCGCGATCCTGCCTCGATAATTTTTAGCTTTCCATGAAGTTTATACTCTTCCGTCATCGCACGAGTCATCCCTGCATCCACGGCTGGAGATTCATCCTCCGTATCGAGGACGCCGACTTCCTCGCCGATCTCATGAAAAAGTTCGAGAATCCGGTCCAGATGTTCTTTCTTATGCACTGCCATATAGCTTGTGCGCATCATCTGCATACCTTCAGGCACACCGGGCGAAATAAAAGCATTAACGAAAACTCCTGCATCGAATAACTTGCGCCAAAAGACAAATGCCTTGATATCATCGCCGACGATGACGGGCACAATGGCGCTTGTATTTTCAATAATCTTGAATCCAAGATCTTTAAAACCCTTGCGCATATAGTTTGCATTCTCGAGAAGATGCATCATTAGTTCAGGCTCTTCGCGAAGGATGCGAAGAGCTGTAAGGGCCGCAGCAACAGATGCCGGAGTCGGGCTTGCAGAAAAAATAAGCGCAGGAGATGTATGTTTAATAAAGTCGATCACTTTCCCATCACCAACAACAAAGCCCCCCAAACTTGCAAAACTTTTACTGAATGTTCCCATCGTCAGATCACACTGATCGACCATTCCATAATGGCTCGCCGTTCCGCGTCCGCCTATGCCCGCAACTCCAGTCGCATGTGCATCGTCGCACATCACTCGCGCATTATATTTTTTTGCAAGACCTACAATATGAGGAAGATCAACCATTTCGCCCGTTGTTGAGAAAATACCGTCGGTCACAATAAGCTTTCCGGCATCGATCGGTATTTTCGATAACCGCCGTTCGAGATCAGCCATATCGTTATGGCTATACCTGACAACATCACCGAACATTCCTTTCGCCATCAAATTTCCGGCAACGATACAGGCATGGTTATCTTTATCGCTGATCACAAAATCACCACGTTGGACAAGCGTTGGAATAACACCTTGAGCAGTCTGATAACCCGTTGAAAAAAGCAGACAAGATTCTTTGCCGAGAAAATCCGCAAGTTCTTCTTCGAGCTGGTTATGGAGTTTGATCGTGCCTGTCAGATAACGGGAGCCTGAGCACCCCGTGCCGTATTGATCTATTGCTTTTTTCGCAGCTTCTTTAACACGCGGATCGATTGTCAGTCCCAGATAATTATTTGATCCTGCCATGATGATCTTCCGTCCATCCAGATGGACAACAGGACCTTCATTCGCGTCAAAGGCATGGAAATAAGGATAATAACCGGCGGCTTTGACATCATCTGCCCTGGTAAAATCGTATGCTTTTTTGAATAAGTCCACTATATTATGATTAATAAAACACAAAAATACGGCTTTATCCGAGATGTGTTACTTGGATGCAGTTTACGATAGGATAACATTGGTAATTTAATATTAAAATTTCATTACAAGCTACAAGCCTTTCCAATATTACCTTTCTGTTACCAAATCGTTATCTTTTAGATAAATACGTCCCTTTTAGCCTTCAGAGGAGCACTTGTACTAATATTTGAGTGTTTTCTGTAAACACAAGGAACAATTTATTTCTATGACAAAAACCGTTCTCATCGTCGATGACGAGAAGGACATCCGCGATCTGTTAGCCTATAACCTCTCCAAGGAAGGGTTTGCCGTCCTGACAGCTGCAGATGGCAACGAAGCACTTCAGATGATCGAAGACCATCCGATTGCAATCGTCGTGCTGGATATCATGATGCCGGGGTTGGATGGCTATGAGGTCTGCAAGTTGATCCGGGCAAATGAGGCAACTGCCAATCTTCCCGTTCTTTTCCTGACTGCAAAATCTACTGAAGTCGATCAGATCATCGGCTTGGAGATCGGCGCCGATGATTATATTCAGAAGCCTGTCAGCCCCCGTGTCTTAGTTGCCAGAGTAAAATCCGTTCTTCGCCGTTCCAGTGAGCGCATTCCTGTACCTATTGAAAATCCTGAAGATGAGAAAGTGAAGATCGGTGAGCTGGAGATCGATCGTGGAACATATAGGGTTTTAGTCGGCGGCAAAGAAGTTTTCTTTCCGCGAAAGGAATTCGAACTCCTTTTTTATCTTGCCGGACATCCGGGCAGAATATTCTCGCGCGATGCATTGCTCAACCAAGTTTGGGGCGACGGTGCCTATGTCGTCGAGCGAACAGTCGATGTTCATATTTTCAAAGTGCGTGATAAACTCGGGAAACTTGGTGAAAGGATCGAAACAGTAAAGGGTGTAGGATACAGGTTTGTCAATTGACCGGTGAATATGAACTATGAATTTCGCAGCTAGTATATTCGTTCTCTAGAAGCGTTTTATTTTTATTAGTTCATATTTCTGATTTTGCTGTGACCTCTCTTCGCAATCGTGCATTTGCAATGCCTTTGTTTTTTTTACTGCTCATGTTGGCGGCTGGGAATGCCGCTCTTTACTGGGGAAACGACTTCTTTCCCGAATATAGTTTTTATATCTCCCTTGCTATAATTGTACTTGCGATTCCCTTCTTCTTTTATCACGCCCGAAGACTTGTCAGGCCGATCGGAGATCTGGTACCCCAAGCCGCTGGGATTGCCAAAGGGAGGCTGGAAGTTTCCAATCATGGCGACCGCGACATACCGGTCGAACTTCAATATCTTGCAAAAGCCATCAATGAGATAGGTGAAAAGCAGGGGCGTGATTTTGCCGCCATGCAGAAACTTGAACGAGTCCGTTCCGAATTCCTTGCCAATGTCAGCCACGAACTCCGTACGCCCATCTTCGCAGTTCAGGGATTCCTCGAAACGCTCCTCGATGGAGCTGTGGACGATCCAAAGGTCAACAGAGACTTCTTAGAGCGTGCTCAGAGCCACGCAGGACGCCTTAACGCCCTTCTGAACGATCTGATTGATATTTCCCGCATAGAATCCGGCGAAATGCGTATGAGCTTTCGTATGTTTGATATCCAGCCTTTTTTGCGCGATCTTATTGCAGAGATGCACGGAATTGCCGAGCAGAAGAAGATTGAGCTTTATTTTACCGGAAATATCCTCCCTCATCACGAAGTGATGGTATTTGGCGATAAGGAGCGGCTTAAGCAGGTAATGGTCAATCTCATCGATAATGCCATCAAATATACGAATATTGAAGGCACCATAAAGATCGAACTCCTTAATCAAACCCCAGCCGAAGAAGACATAGCGGTTAGAGTTCATGATTCGGGTATCGGCATTTCCTCAGAACATCTGCCCCGCTTATTTGAACGCTTCTACCGAGTCGATAAGGATCGCTCTCGCAACTCTCCCGGTGGAACAGGCTTAGGTCTTGCCATATGTAAACATATTATTNNTATTGAAGCCCACGGCGGAACAATATCTGTGGAAAGCATACCTACTAAAGGAAGTATTTTTAGCTTTACAGTGAAGACTCAGCCTGGATAATGCCAGTGGAAGGGCCCTTAAAGGTTCGACTATACAAAAACTCTCTAATTGACCCCATAAAAAAGCAGCTCATTGCTGAGCTGCCTCTTATGATATAGAAGTCTCCAATAGTACAAGAGTTTATTACCCTTGATACCCCGTGACAGGGGGACTTCTGTTCTCACTGAAAATGAAGTCGTTTCAGACGGAGTTTTTAGGTAACCGGTGAAACGCCTCATCTTTAGGATACGAATATACGACATTATTTCCCCATTTCCAAAAAAAATCGAAAAAAAAAAACTCAGGAATAAGAAATGACCAAAAATGCGAAGGGCAGGCTAAATTAGCCTGCCCTTCCAAAGAAAATATCTCAGATATGAATTAGTTGCTTACGACAAACCAATTTGCGCCATCGCTTGCAAAAGCAGCAACCTGATTTGCATTGTTCATTGGGAAATTAGCAGCGCCATCAATATTACCACCATTGGTACCAACCGTTACCGCTGCATTCGTTCTCTTGACAACATATATCTTACCTGAAGAGCCGACGGGCNNTCGGTAAATTCACATTCCCTGCGGCTCCGTTAGTGCAAAGGATCAAATAGTCCGCAGCCGCAACATTATACGCTACTGCTAATCCCTGAGCTGTGACAGGAACTACTCCACCAACAAAGGGTAGAGTACTAATCTGACGTGTATTAACGACACCACCGCTATTAGCAGCAGTCGTCATTGCAAAATCATCTGTGGCGCCGACTAAGTTATTCATCGTCGTACCATTATTGAGCGTCGTTCCGGCATTGATCGTTGCTCCATTATTGATCGTTGCTCCACCATTTACTGTTAATCCTCCAGCCAAGACTTTAATCCCGTTATTGGCTTGAACAAGTCCCTGGAAATTGCTGACACCGACAACGTCAAGGGGCCATCCCGGAGCATTCGTGCCGATTCCAAGTCTGTGATTTACCGCATCCCAGAATAATTGGCCGCCGACTGTTACATCCTGAGAAAGCTGACCGCTGGCGCCCGCGAATATTACAGATCCCGGAGTGAAAGGTGTTAAGACTAACGTCCCTACCTTCATTGTTCCGGTTACTAATTGATCACCGGTAACCTGAACATCCCAGTGAGAATTACCTGCAACATCGCTTGAAAGTGCATCCACACTGCCATTTACTATCAAGTGCTGCGACGATCCGAAATTACCGATCGTTGTTGAGAGAGCGCTCGATACGTTCATAAGTATATTTCCGGAAACATTGACATTTCCGCCACCGACTGCATTGATTGTTACAGGTCCGGCTGCACCGACAAGATTAAGTCCGTTACCATTATAACCGGTCAACGAATTCGTACTTGCATCAGCGATCATGGAAGCAGTTCCCAGTTTCAGGATTCCTGTTACTTGCGCGTCGCCGGCAACATAGAGATCCCAACCGTTATTCGGTCCATTTGAGTAAGGAGCTGCGCCAACCAGGCCACCGACAGATCCGTTAACTGTGAGCTGAGTACTTGTACCAGCACCATTACCAATAGTCGTAAGGTGGTAAGAACCACCAGGTCCGGTACCGGTATTTATATTTGTTGTTCCAACGATATAATTCGTAGAAGCGTCAAAGCCCAATAAATTCTCGGGTGCATTTAATCCGAACCAATTAGTCGTCCCATTTTGGCCGAAATCGTTGAATGTAGCACTCACTCCCCACGTATTATTATTTGCAGAATTACCGAATACGTTACTCGTCGTTCCGCCGCCATTACCGATATTGTTGTTACCGACCGTCGAATTGTTAATATTCACTGCATTGTTTCCTCCATTAAAGGAAAGGGAGTCTGTAGCACCGCTATTAGTAATATGCAATATGTTTCCACCGGTATTAATATAACGAGCTGATCCGAATGGAACACTTGCGCTGGAAGCGGCAAAATGAGCGTCAGCAGAACTTCCGGAATAAGTAACTTCAACTCCCTGTGAGCCGGTAATGATCGTGCCGATAGTGCGAGTACGAACATTTCCTGTCGGCGTTGCTGTAAGATCGAGAAATGCCGCATCAGTACTCGACCCTGCATTAATATTTGCAAGCTGAAGATTATTTGCTGTGTTATTAACATTCAGGCTGATAGCAGTTGCTGCATTCGAAGTAAGCGAGATCGCTCCGGCAGCGCTATTTCCGATAGTTGTGGTGCCATTGCTTCCCGAAGTAGTAATNNAGCATTAAAACCATTATTGATATTCGTTGCACCAACAATATTATTTGAACCTCCGGCATTGGCTGTCAAGTTGTTTTGACCGGTAGCAGTATTTGCATTGAGGTTATTTGTTCCGCCTAATCCATTCGCATTCAGATTATTCTGAGCGGCCGGAGCGCTGGTAGCTATAACGTTATTTCCTGTCGTCGCAGTCATAGAATTACCGGTTTGTCCGGTGATCGTATTCTGTGCTACTGTCGCATTGATGGCATTATTGCCTGTCGATGCCGTAATCGTATTTCCTGTTCCGCCGGTTATACTATTCTGTGTTGCAGCGGTAATCGTGTTCGTCGTTGTCGTTGCAGTAAGAGTGTTAGTAGGAGAAGTACGTGATGTCGAAATGCTTGAATTGATCGAGACGATTCCACCTACTGACGTATTACCGATCGTCGTCGAGCCGCTATTCGGCGCGACATTGTTGATTCCGACCGCATCATTCACTCCGTTAAATGTAGCATACGTAACTCCCGGACCACCTGAATTGCCAGTTATGTGCAGAATAAAGTTGCCAGTATTAATGCCTCTATCGCTCAGAAATGTTGCTGAAACATTATTAGGAGCAAAATGCGCATCTGCCGAACTGCCTGTATAGCTTACTTCAACACCTTGAGAACCGGTGATGAGTGAGCCAATCGTACGGGTACGAACATTTCCGCTGGGGATTGCGGTCAAATCGAGCAAGGCAGCATCTGTGTTTGAGCCTGCTGCAATATTATTGAAGACGAGGTTATTTGCAGTGTTCGAAACATTGAGCGTAATGGCTGTTGCATTGTTCGAAGCGATCGTCACACCGGATCCATTCGAAGTGCTTCCTATTGCTGTTGCGTCACCGGTTATGGTATTGATGTTCGTCGGTCCAAAAACGTTATTTGTCGTCACACCGGAACTACCAATGTCATTAATTCCAGCACCACCGGTTCCAAATTCGTTATCAGGTGTTTGATAGCCAAAATAATTAAGACCCGAATAATCACCAAATTCATTATATAGGCCAGATTCGTTACTACCGAATCTGTTCCAAACTGCACCACCATCTCCGAATTCATTTTGAGTAGCGCTATTACCGATAGTATTAATTGTTCCGCCGCCGCCGTTACCAATCGCATTATTATTTCCGCCGAAATTACCGAACGTGTTCGTTGTTCCCGAACCCGATCCCACCGTAGAGTTGCCGGTAGAATTAAACGTTCCGTTCACATCCAGCAGTGAGCCGGGAGTAGTAGTGTTTATTCCAAAAAATCCTTGATTCGGTCCGGCGACACCAATGAAACGTGCGCGCTCGGTGCCGTCGGTCGCTATGACGAAATCCTGCACATCATTCGTACCAATGAAAGACTGACCCGGGCCCGTTCCGCCGACTACGATATTGTTGCCGCCTAAGAGCCAACTCATACCACCAAGAATCGGAGACCAACCGGTAGTGGAAAAAAGATCGAGAGTATTGCTCGACGTATTATAGACAAGCAAACCCAGAGGAGGAGCGCCACCGCAAATATTACTTTCTTGTAGGCCTGTCATTCTCGGCGGCAGAAAGCCTTTAGTGGTTGAACTAAGATCCAAGATCGCGCATGGACTTGGGAATGTTCCACTCACATTACCATTGAGATCAACTCCCAACGAACCGTTATTATCGGTCAAATAGACCAGGCCTGATACAGTGTTCGTGCCATCATCGAGCAGGAACCTGCGGGCGCCGAAGGTACGGTCTTGAGCCGAAGAAATACTCGCAAGCGTGAAAAGCATTACGACAGCCACTAAGAAGAATGGTATACGTCTCATATTTTGTTGAATGTTATAGATTACACGGGTCATTTTCAAAAAAAAACACGATGCCCACTTGTTAAAAAGAGAGCAAAACTTTTTTCTAACCAGCACCTCACGTCGAATTGCGAGGGAATCACTATGCAAAGATACTATCCTTTTTCGCCTGGTAAACTCAAATCTTATCTTTTTTGAAAGTTCTGGCTTAAAAGAACATAGTCGCCTCGGCAATACATTACGAGCAAAAAATGCTCTATATTACTTAAACATCATGCCCTTGCACAATGCTTAGGCTACAAATATACGACAAAATATCAGCACGGCCAATATTTTTGCAATAATGTGCTCAACTTTACAGTCAACCACAAAACAACTAAAGAAGAGGGGCGAAGAAGGCTTCTGATTTCTTAGTAACTTCAATAACCTCCTTAAAATGATTTTGTTACTCCTTTTTCCTGTTTTTTTTTTCAAATTGCAATTTTTGGCTCTTAATCGCCTTTTTCGCCATAATTTATTATTGAGGATTTTCCTGATAATTTGTCGAATTCATAGTAATTCCTAATGCTTTTAGTCTCTTTATACTATCATGATGATAAAAAAAACCGCCTGAAGGGGCGGTCTTTTCCTATCCAGCTATTATTAGCTCATTTTTTCGCTCTTATCAGCAAAGACCTTCTTTTTCCGAGGCGCCCTGATAGGACGTTTTTTTGCAGGAGCTTTCGGTTTCTCTTCAACAACATCGGGGTAACTATAGATGTCGTACTTATAATTGCGTAGTACCCAGGTATTTTCATCATGGCTGACAACATAGTTCGGAAGCATTGGAATCTTCCCGCCGCCGCCCGGAGCGTCTATTACATAATAAGGAATGGCTAAGCCGCTCGTCCAGCCGCGAAGCTTATCCATGATCTCCAAACCGACCTTAACAGGGGTACGGAAGTGATTTGCTCCCTTTGTAATATCTGCCTGGTATATATAGTAGGGGCGAACGCGCATTGCAAGAAGTTTTTGCATCAGTTCGAGCACTACTTCGGCATTATCATTCACACCTTTCATCAGTACCATCTGATTTCCGACCGGGCATCCGGCATCTGCAAGCATTTCACATGCCTGTTTTGCTTCGGGTGTACATTCCCAGGGATGATTGAAATGGGTATTGACATATATAGGATGATACTTCTTGATCATGTCGCAAAGCTTTGGCGTCACGCGCTGCGGCAAAACACAGGGGATCTTCGTTCCGAGGCGGATTATCTCCACATGGGGAATCTCGCGAAGCCCTTTGAGTATCTTTTCGAGCATGAAATCGGTAAGGGTAAGTGGATCGCCGCCGGAAAGGATGACATCGCGTACCTCGGGATGAGCTGCAATATAATCCAGACCATCTTGAATGTACTTCATCGATATCGTCGAGGAATCACCGACCTTTCGCTTGCGAGTGCAGAAGCGGCAGTACATTGAGCACTGGCTCGTTACAAGAAATAATACGCGGTCGGGATAACGGT
>PLXB01000465.1:3336-3600 GCA_003151215.1 Ignavibacteriota bacterium | reverse complement strand
GGCATGAACGGGATATCAGCCATTCCTCGACTGAACGGGTGATAGGACCGGATGCGACGATCACGCTTGACTATATGCTCAGATTAATGATAAAGACCATCGATACGATGTTCGTCTATCCCGAAGCAATGAAGCGAAACTTAGAGCTGACGCGCGGACTTGTTTTCTCTCAGCCCGTTCTTCTGCTTCTGACAAAAAGCGGGCTAAGCCGCGAAGAAGCGTATAAGATAGTTCAGCGAAATGCCATGAAAGTCTGGGAGCTTG
>PLXB01000465.1:0-3304 GCA_003151215.1 Ignavibacteriota bacterium | reverse complement strand
TCATAAAATCAAGGTTCAGACAAATTTCTTTCGGAACTTAGCATCGAATCATTATAGTTTAGGTGGTTCACAAAATCTCCTCACGAATTTTGATTTCACAATTTATCATACGACCATGAAAATACGTTTATCGCTTCTTTCACTTTGTGCAACATTTCTCCTTGCAAGCATACTTATTTCGAGCTGTACCCAGACCAATACTCCACCGGTGCCCGATAACCGTTCGAAGGTGATTAGTTCATCAACTGATATATGGATTGATGTTACTGGTTTGTCAGACAGTCTTTATGAGTTTACTGTTACCGGGAATTCGTCTTTGACAGTACTGACAGGATTCAGTTCATACCAGAATGGAACGATCCGTGTATTTTGGAATCGTGGAAGCGGAGATACCGGTGCAGATACTGTCTTTTATCGCACCACTACCTCTACAACTGCATCAGCCGGATATTATGTTTGGGCACCTGCCATTCGCCCCACCGGCTCAAATCCGGATGGATCATTCCGTCTTTTTGAAACATCGGCGCCTGCATCAGTCGGTCCGAGCGGACTTATTCTTAGTGGAGCAACAACTCGCACCGCTGCTATAAGCAGCCCGGATTCTACTAATGTCGATCTTATTCTGGAAACTTATCCACAGAGTGGAGCGCTGCCTTTCTTATCCCTTGATGCAGCGGATGTATTAATTGGAACATCGACCCATAAAACCATTTTTGCCGATCATGATTTTCTTGTTACCGGTGGTTTAGCGAATCAGCATAATTCCACAGATGTTAGCGGTACATTTTCACTTCAGGCAAATACCACTACTGATTTTACAGGTAATAATGGAGAATCATTAGTTCTCGTCGTGCGTACTTCGGATAATCACTATGCACGTGTAGAAATTGAACCTCAACCAAATGGCTTCTTATGGGGTGATACGAATGCGGGTAGTCCGACAAGCAAACGCTACATTGACGTATTCGTTGTATATCAACCTACAGCGGCCTGGGGATATGTCGGACGTCCGCCGGCTTTCTCTAAAGGACTTGCTAAGAGAGTCAGTGTAGGCAGCACTATTCATCAATAATTTTTTCTGTAATTGGAACCTTGATTCAGATGAAGCCGGATGGGGTGAAAACCTCCATCCGGCTTTTTTATGTAACTCCGGGACGGAATGCGGTTTTGCCCTAAATCAGTGGAACAGAGTTGGGCATTTCGGCATTGTTAATAGGACGAATGAANNCTATATTACCGCTTGCCGTCATCATTGCCGGATGCCTAAGCGATACGATCACCGGTCCGCAAGTTGTGGCGCGTTCAATTTTTCCGCCGGGGCAGGTCTTTTACCAATGTATTACCGGTACGACAAATCTTCAGATACGCTGGTCTCCGCCGGCTGTCGATACGCAGTTGAATTTCAAGGGTTATTATATCCAATTATTTAATTCAACGCCTTATGTGCCTCTGGCATCAAATGGAATAGATTCTACGATCGGACCGGCGATCGATTCCGTTCATGTGCCGAAGATCGATACGATGTACACCTTTTTGAATAAAGTTGTGCAGGGCAATCGGTACACCGTGGAAATTTGGGGCGAGCGCTTTCCATCGGCTGCGAAGCCGGACTCTCTAGTACTTTCATTCGGACATTCCGATCTGAGCTTCTATTACGATGCTAATCCGGTTTTTGCGCCGCCGGCGATTTTTGCTTCTTCGAACGGAGAAGCCGGAATAAATCTGTTCTGGCAAAAGAGCGTCTCCGAACCGAATATCGGAATGGATGGATATATCATTCGTTATATCGATCCCGATAATAGTGCTGCACATTTGATCTATTTTTCAAGACCTTTGAAAAACGATACGGGAGCTTTCTCGGCAAATATTCTTCAAACCCTCGTTACCGTTCCTGTTAATACCGGAGCGCCTGTGGAAAAAGAATATATGTTCTGGATCAAATCCATCCGCAAAGATAGCGTTGAAAGCGCCGATTCTATGGGCATCAAATGGAGCGGCGCCGAGCGCATTCCTGCAGGACCGATCCCCGTTAAGCTCGATACCGGTATTTTTATGGGAGCTGTCGGATTTTCGTATAATCTTGTGCAGACCGTTCCCAACGATCCGACGCAATCTTTACCGCAATTGCAGATCATGCAATCGAATAATAATGTGGTCGTCAATGCATTGAACGGCGCGAAGTTTCGATCGCAGATCGATAAGGATACGAATTTAACGCTGGATAATAATTATTTTCCGGCGCCTTTCCCCGATGCTGATTTTACTCAAACACAATTGGTTTTCCCGAATAGCGGCAATGATAAAGGATCTGTCATTTATGCACACCTTGCCGGAGGCAACAGGGCGCGAATATGGTTCGGGAAAATTATTGACTCGACCGGTTTAGGCAATGCCAATAGTTATATCCGCTCCGATTCTACGATTCTTATTCAGGCAAGTTTTCAACCTCAGGAATCACCGCAATTGCCATTCTTCTAATTCGTGAAATGGAAGAACAGAGATCATTTCAATCGCAAAGCAAAGCGCGAGGTCATGAAGGCGAGGATGAAGCCTGCAGATTCATCACAAACTTAGGGTATCGTATTGTCAAGCGCAACTTTACTTACGGCAAGGTCGGCGAGATCGATATCGTCGCGATGGATGGCGATCAGCTGGTCTTTATCGAAGTCAAAGCGCGGACGAATAATTTTTCCTACGGTAAACCCGAAGATGCCGTTGACTGGCGCAAGCAAAAGCAGTTGAAGCGTGTTGCCGAAGGATATTATCACATTAATAAATTGCAGGATCAGGCCTGCCGCTTCGATGTCATCGCCGTCGATACAAGCGCAGGCAAGGTGGATGTCCGGCATCAGAAGACCGCTTTTTATTGACAAGTAAACACTATTTAGCGGGACGGACTTTAGTCCGTTCGTGCTCTCAGATCGCCACGTCGTCCGCAAGCGGATTCCTCGCGATGACATTATTCTGAATTTCTCATACGTTCTTCATGATTCAATTCCGCAACGTCTCCTACTCTTACCCCGGCTCTCGGAAGCAGATACTCGATAATGCTTCGTTCAAAGTTAGCAAAGGAGAATTCGCCGTCATTAAAGGAATAACCGGTGCGGGAAAATCTACGATCCTTCATTTACTCACATGCGAAGCCGCTGCAGTAAGCGGAGAGATCCAGGTAGGTCCGTTCGAACTCACGAAAATCGTGCGAAGGAAAATTCCTTCTTACCGGAGAACCATCGGCTGTGTATTCCAGGATTTTAAACTTCTCGAAGAAAAGACCGTCGCGGAAAATATTGCTTTCGCTTTGGAA
>PLXB01000291.1 GCA_003151215.1 Ignavibacteriota bacterium | reverse complement strand
TAAATAATTTTATTATCGAAGATTGTATTTGCCGAAAATGCGGAGTGGCTTTCCGTGGAGTTTTACCAAGCGACAAGTATATAACCTACTGTGACTCCTGCTACGCGCAGGAGATAAATTAGAATACTACAATTTCTACAGGTGTATAAATTGTAGTAAGCTCAAGTATAAGTAAATGAAAACAGAGAGAGAAAATTGTCAGAATTGCCAAAAGGAATTCATTGTCGAGCCGGATGATTTTTTTTTCTATAAGAAGATTGATGTTCCACCTCNNTGTTGGTGGAGTGACAAATGGGACCCAAAAATATTCGGCCGGGATTTTGATTTTTCCCGTCCGTTTTTTGAACAATTCCGAGAATTGCAAAATGAAGTTCCGCTTCCGGCAATGTTTAACGATAATGGAGTGGGTTCTCTTAATTGTGAATATACTCAAAATACAACTTTCTCTAAAAATATGTACATGGGCGCAATTGCCTGGTATGCCGAAGACTGCATGTATTTCTACAACAATGCGGGTCCTGAAACGCGGTATGTGGTTGATTCGATGGACATCTTTAATTATTCGCAAATTATTTACGACTCGGTATTTTTAGAACATTGTTACAACTGCCGGTATTGTTATTACTCTACAGGTCTTTCCGACTGTGTCTTTGTTTATGATTCTAAGGGCTGTACGAATTGTTTTATGTGTGTGAATCAGAGACAAAAGCAATATTGTATTTTAAATAAACAATATACAAAAGAAGAGTACGAAGCGCTCATTCCCAAGATCAAGCAACAGATGATGGATGTACCATATACAGACAAGCTCGGTCGCGTGTATAAATATGGCGAATTTTTTCCGACCGAGATTTCACTTTTTGCGTATAACGAAACGCTCGCACAAAGCTATTTTCCTCTTTCGAAAGAACAAATAGAAGACAAAGGATTCCGCTGGAAGGACAGGGAAGAGAATGCTTACATAATTACAGTAAAAGCCGCTGACCTGCCGGACAGCATTGCAACTGTTGGTGATGAAATTTTGAATGATGTTATCGAATGCGAAATTTCAAAGCGCGCTTTCAAACTCACTCCTGCTGAATTTCAGTTCTATAAGACGATGAACCTTCCAATTCCGCGTCTTCATCCTGATGAACGCCACAAGCGCCGACTAGCGAAGCAAAATCCGATGCAACTATGGCCTCGGAAATGCATGAACGAGGGATGTTTGAACGAGTTCGAGACTTCATATAGTCCTGATAGATTAGAAAAAGTTTTTTGTGAGTCTTGTTATCAGAAGATAACTTCGTAACCTGTATGGGAATATTCAGTGAACGAGTCATAATNNTATTCAGTGAACGGGTAATAAAAATAGCGCGGTCGATTCCAAAAGGTAGGGTGACGACGTACGGACGCATTGCCCGTGCTGCCGGCGGAGGAGGAATTTCCGCTCAAAGTATTACGAGCATTTTGGGTAGAGCGTATCAGTCAGGCATCCATGATATCCCTTTCCATCGGATCGTTTATGCTGATGGACGAATCTGGATTAGCGAAGAACGGCGGAAAGAGCGTTTAAATTTGTATAAAAAAGAGGGTATTAAAATTGATGAAAACGACAAGGTTAAAGATTTCAGGAAAATTCTTCTCGAGTTTAAGTGATATACTTCAGGTAGAGCTTTTATTAATAAACTTTTATATATGGATAAAAAACACTATATCTGTCTCGGGGGCTGCAGAGGAGTTTCGGAGAATCCGGGCGTATGCCAAGCGCCTGATTGTGCAAATCATAATCATGAACTCGTGGAATGTCACTGCACTGACGGCAAGCATTACGACTTCGAAAAAGCTTCAGAATAAATTTTCTTAAGCCATGCTATTCGGGTCACTCATATTTATTGTTTCAATAGGAGCGGGAATAATCGCTTCCGTTGCCGGTTTTGGCATCGGGAGTTTTATTACACCGCTTCTTGCTATCGTAACCGGAACAGGAATTGCCGTCGCGGCAGTTTCAATAATCCATTTTCTTGGAACCTTTCTGCGATTCTTTTTCTGGAGAAAGCATGTTAACAAAAAAGTCTTGCTGGGATTTGGTTTGGCAAGTGCAGCAGGCGGGCTTGCGGGTGCGCTACTTCACAACGTACTTTTCAACGAAGTGCTGACTATTATTTTCGGATGCTTACTTGTTTTCACCGGACTTTCAATTCTTACCGGACTTTCCGATAAACTTCACTTCACTGGACCATTTGCATGGATTGCCGGAGGACTATCAGGATTTTTCGGCGGCCTTGTCGGAAACCAAGGAGGTATCAGATCTGCTGCCATGTTTGAATTTGAACTTGATCGCAAGGAATTCATTGCGACTGCAACGGGTATCGCGCTTCTGGTTGATATTGCCAGAATGCCAGTGTATATCGCAACTGACATGAACGCGCTAATTTCAATCTCGAAACTCATTCTTATCGGGAGCATCGGCGTACTTATTGGAACATTCCTTGGAGCATGGCTTCTCGATAAAATACCTGAGAAGCTGTTCAAGAAAATCGTCGCAGCATTGATACTAATAATTGGAATCTTTATTTTGGTACACGGACAATAAAAAAACCTCTCAGACGAGAGGTTTTTTTATTTAGATTACGTGAACTGCTTTGCGAGTGGTTGTTGTTCCGTCAAAGTTTGCCTTGCGCTTGTTTGTGAACTTAACTTTTCCTTCTTTGAGAGCAAAGAGAGTGTGATCTCGTCCAACGCCGACGTTTTTACCTGCGAGGATCTTGGTGCCGCGCTGTCGTACGATGACTGAGCCAGCCTTCGCAGCTTCACCCGCGTAGAGTTTTGTTCCAAGATATTTAGGATTTGAATCCTTTAGGTTTCGGGCGGTTCCGCCCGCTTTTCTATGTGCCATATGGGTTAAGTTAGTTATTTAGAGGCTAAAATCCTCGTAAATCCCTTGAAATTTATATATAATAAGACTGTATGAATATACATGAAATACGGCAAAAAATCAAGTCTGCCGGCAAATCAGGCAGGGGATTGGACGGTTTAATACTCGTTGGCATCATTGTTGTCATGGGAGTCATAGCTTTTTGCCTTGGGCGGCTCTCAGTTTCTCCTGAAGATCGAGACACGCCGTATGTGAAAATCATCGTCCCAAATCAGAATCTTCTGGTGCCATCTGAAGCAAAATAAGACCTAAAATGATATACTTAACCCACAAAACATATTCATGAAAACAGCCGGCAATATTTTTATAATCTTATTTGTCCTTGTTACTATTTACGCACTTCGCGATGATGTGTTGCCTGTTGTTTATCGCGCAGTAAATTATACGGAAAGTGTTCTCGGGATTGAGAGTGCGGCTGCTCCGGCAACGCAAGCTTCGACAGCATCGCAAACAGTCGTTGAAATACAAAATAAAGATACGAATAGCGCGGGAGAGATAAATGCTCCTGGACCGCTTCAAGTTAATACGCCGAATACCGTAGTTGCCAGTAAGCTTTCAATTTCAGTCACTGACATTATTTATTTGACGAATCAGGAGCGAGCGCAGAATGGTTCATTAGCAGCTTTAACTGAAAATAAAATTCTTGACGCGATGGCAGGAGCTAAAGCTGCCGACATGCTTGCCAAGCAATATTTCGAGCATACGTCGCCATCCGGCGTAACTGTCGGCACGCAGGCTAAGATAGCAGGCTATGATTATCTTATTCTCGGAGAAAATCTAGCGCTTGGAAACTTCAGCAATGCACAGTCAATTCTTGATGCGTGGATGAAAAGTCCCGGTCATCGTGCAAATATATTGAATACTAAATATACGGAAATAGGCGTAGGAATAATACAAGGTAATTATAATGGTCAAACGATGTGGCTTGCTGTGCAGCATTTCGGCACGCCTCGCAGCGTGTGCCCGACTGTTGATATAAAACTCAAGGCTGAGATCGATATGGGGCAGGCGAGCGTTACTGACTTAAAAACCCAGATTGATGCCGAATCAAATAAAATCGACCAAACCGGCCAAGCTTCGTATCAGTATCCGGGATTGGTTGTTGATTATAATTCGATGGTAAAGTCCTACAACGAGCAAGTAATCGCTCTAAAAGGCAAAATAGCTATCTATAACGATCAGGTAAACGGCTTTAATGCCTGTGCTGCTGAGCATAGGTGATAAGGGTTTCAAATACTATACGTGTCGCACAATATATCTTTCGCGACGTCAGATCTGAAATTAGCCT
>PLXB01000283.1 GCA_003151215.1 Ignavibacteriota bacterium | reverse complement strand
ATAGCTTCTCCTTCGCGGTCCGGGTCTGTTGCGAGCATAATCTCGGTTGCCTTGTGGGCAAGCGTACGCAGCTCGTCAACAACTTTATCTTTACCTTTTGAGATCTCATAATGAGGGACAAATCCGGCTGGAATATCGATTGCCTGTTTGTTTGATTTCGGCAAGTCGCGGATATGGCCGACAGATGCGCGCACGGTAAACGCGCCGTTGAGATATTTTTCAATCGTTTTTGCTTTTGAAGGTGATTCCACAATTAATAACTTCATCGTGTTTAATTAGTATCACCTAATACTATTTTTTGCAAATCTATTGTCGCTATGCGCGTTTAATTTCTCCTAATTCTTCTTTTATTAATTCTTTGATCTCCATGATTGAAAGGAGAGCGTTAGCGTTTTTGGTATTCATTTTTGACTGTCGGATTAATTCGTCGCGCTCCATGGGCTCGCGCAAGAGCTCAAGAATGATTTTCTCTTCTTTCGAACAGTCAGCGTATCTTTCTTCGTCTGTCTGATATTCTTTTTCTATTTCAAACCCAAGTGTCTCAAGCAACTCCTCACTTGTTGTAATAGGGGTTGCACCTTGGCGGATCAGCCGGTTCGTTCCTTTTGAATTTTGTGACAGAGCGGACCCTGGCACAACTAAAACATCGCGATTATAATCAAGCGCCATCCGTGCAGTAATAAGGGTGCCGGATTTTTCCTCGGCCTCTATTATTAGTACTGCTTTACAGATGCCAGCCATCAGGCGATTGCGCTGTACAAAAGAAGATGGCATAGCTTTGAAATCAGGTTCTTTTTCAGAAAGTAAACATCCGCCTCTATCTACTATCCGTTGGGCGAGTTTGAGGTTGGTTTGCGGATACAGAACTGAATCATCTAAACCTGAACCGGGAAACGACACGGTAGTAAGCCCAGCATCAAGTGCAGCTTGGTGAGCAATGCTTTCGATGCCAAGAGCAAGGCCTGAAATAATAACTATCGGATAGCCTTTGAGTCCGCGAATTAATCGCTCGCACATTTCTTTTCCGTATGAAGTGTATTTGCGCGAACCAACAACTGCCAAATAGATGTAGTCTTCCGGCGGAAGTTTTCCGCGCATATAGA
Organism: Ignavibacteriota bacterium; assembly: GCA_003151215.1. The sequence goes on along the minus strand of PLXB01000283.1, from coordinate 2,816 downwards.
GCATCATCGGCGGATGAGGAATTTCGAAGAGTTGTTTCGGAATCTGTTCGAGTTTTAATTTGACGATGTGCTTCATCTGGTTTTGTGGAGGCTGACAGTATGAAAAATCTCTTCGCTTAGCCCCATTTTGCAGGAGCAAAACGGCCGCCCCCGCCTACTCAGAGATTTTTCATACTGCCAGCCGGAACAGTCACTATTTCACGAAAGACAGGAGATTTGTTAATTATATCATTTTTTTATATACTGATACGTATGCTAGATATTAAATTTATCCGAGAAAATAAAGACTTAGTAAAGGAAGGTGCCGCTAAAAAGCACGTTTCTGTGGATATCGACAAGCTCCTTGATTTGGATGACAGCCGCCTGAAAATCATGGCTGAAACCGAAGCCCTCCGAAGTGAGCAGAATAAGATGAGCGCCTCTATTGCTTCACAGCAAGATTTCAATATCCGCCAACAGATGATAAATGAAATGAAGCTCGTCAAAGATGAATTCAAAGTAAGAGAGGATACTCTTCGTGAAATTCTTAAAGAATGGCAATCATTGATGATCCAAGTACCGAATGTTCCTGACATGACTGTGCCTGAGGGTGCAAGCGACGAAGATAATGTTGAAATAAAAACTTGGGGAGAAAAGCCGGTTTTTGATTTTAAGCCGAAAGACCATATTGAGCTTCTCGAGCTCCATGATATGGCTGACTTTGAGCGCGGTGTAAAAGTGTCAGGGTTCCGCGGGTACTTCATGAAAAATGAAGGCGCACAATTATTTTTTGCTCTCTGGAATTATTTCTATTCGTATTTTATCGAACAAGGATACACGCCTATGATCGTACCCTCTCTTGTCCGCAAGGAATCATTCTTCGGTACGGGATTCTTGCCACAAAGCGAGGAAGACCTGTATAAGGTAGGAGAGAATGAATACTTAGCTGGTACTGCCGAAGTTGCAACAATGGGATACTATATGGATGAGATTCTCGACAAGGCATCGCTCCCAAAGAAATTTATTTCATTCTCACCCTGTTTCCGCGCTGAAGCAGGCAAGCACGGCGCTGATGTTAAAGGCATTATCCGCGTTCATGAATTTTTCAAAATTGAGCAAGTCTTGTTGTGTGAAGCAAACCACGAAGAAAGCGTAAAGTTCCACGAAGAAATCACTGCGCATGTCGAACACTTGATGCAAGAGCTAGGCGTGCCGTATCGAGTGGTGCTTAATTGCGGAGGAGATCTGGGTCTGGGCCAAGTTAAGAAATATGATCTTGAAGCATGGATGCCCTCGCAAAATAAATATCGCGAGACACACTCTTCGTCGTATTTTCATGATTTCCAAACTCGCCGGCTCAACATCCGCTACAGAGATGAAGATGGTAAGACGCGATATGCTCACTCTCTTAACACTACCGCTTGCGCAACCTCTCGCTTGCCCGCTGCAATCATAGAGAACTTCCAGCAAGCAGATGGCAGTATCAGAATTCCGGCTGTTTTACAGAAATATTTCGGCAAAGAAGTTATTTCATAAAAGCCATGCGAGACGTCCTTACATCGCCGCGCGTGAAAGATATAAAGCACAAGCGCCGAGTCTCTCGCATGCGCTTTCTTGTCTTGATACTGATCCTCGTAGTGTCATTTGTCGGCGCGCTCGCATATTTTTCCGGTCATCGTCGGCTGACTATTCATGCGATAAATGTAACCGGAACACAGATCATTAATACTTCTGATGTTCAATCTGTTGTACAAAAAGATCTTGCGGGAAAGTATGTATATCTTTTTGCTCGTGCTGATACTGCTATTTATCCGCATGATCAGATCTATACTGATCTGATTCGAGCATTCCCGCGCATACAGACTCTCTCTATTACTCGCTCCGGCTGGAATGCTCTTTCTGTTGTTATTACCGAGCGCGCCGGCGCGTTTCTTTACTGTGGGACCCAGATTCCGGCGCTTGAAGCTGACCAAGGAGATAACTGTTACTTTGTAAACAATGACGGGTATATCTTTGATAAAGCGCCCTACTTCTCAGGCAATATTTATTTTAAATATTATCTAAGTCTCAATAGTGTTAATCCTCTGGGCACTCAAATGTTGCCGGTCGATACATTTCATCAGTTAACTCAATTTATCGATAAAGTAGAAGCTCTCGGGTTTAAAGCTGATTATGTATCAATCGATCAAAATGGCATGTATGAGTTGTATCTTGATCACGCTCCAACTGCAACAAGCCCAGTCATTACATTTAATTCGGATAATGATCTTAGTGTTATTGCTGACAATCTAACGACCGCCATGGCTACGCCCCAATTTGCAAATGAGATCAATTCAAAGTATGCTACGCTTTTATATATAGACTTGCGATTTAAAGATAAGGTGCTCTATAAGTTTCAATAGATGAACAATTTCTGGGAAAGATTACCAAAACCATTTTTTGCACTCGCACCGATGGCTGATGTCAACGATGTGGCTTTTCGTCGTATCGTTACCAAATATGGAAAGCCTGATGTGCTCTGGACAGAGTTTGTCTCCGCTGATGGCCTTGCAAGTCCCGGGAGAGAAGTCCTCCGACGAGATTTAGAATACACTGAAGCCGAGCGGCCGATTGTCGCCCAGCTCTTTTCGTCTCATCCGGAAAAAATGCGTGAAGCAGCTAAATTTTGCGCCCTGCTTGGTTTTGACGGCATAGATATTAATATGGGTTGTCCTGATCGTAATGTAGAAAATCAGGGCGCCGGGGCTTCATTAATTAAAAATTTTTCTTTAGCGCAAGAGATCATTAAAGCTGCGCAAGAGGGCGCAGGGGATTTACCGGTATCGGTCAAGACTCGT
>PLXB01000029.1 GCA_003151215.1 Ignavibacteriota bacterium | reverse complement strand
GCGGCAAGGGCATCACCGGCGCTGCCACGCGCGAGGACGATTTCCTCGAGCACATGTTCATCGCTTCAACGCATCATTATATTATGTTCTTCACCGATCGCGGCAGATGCTATTGGCTGAAAGTCCACGAAATCCCTGAAGGCAGCCGCATCGCCAAAGGTAGATCGATCGCAAATCTGCTCGAAAAGCCAGCCGATGAGCATATCACTGCATTCATCAATGTAAAAGTTTTCGACGAGAATCATTACGTGACAATGGTCACCGAGCATGGCACGATCAAGAAGACCGTGCTTTCGGCATTCGGGAATATCCGACGTACCGGCATTCAGGCGATCACACTCGATGAAAAGGATAAGCTTAAAGATGTGCGCCTTACCGATGGTACGCAGGAGATCATTATCGGAACGCGTGAAGGAATGGCATGCCGCTTCAATGAGAAGGATGTGCGCATGATGGGCAGAACTGCCGGCGGAGTCCGTGGCATCACGCTTGAAAAAGGCGACATCGTCATCGGCATGATCGCTCCGAAGCGTACCGATACGACCGTTCTCGTTTGCAGCGAACAAGGCTATGGTAAGCGAAGCGATGTCAGTGACTATCGCCTAACACGCAGAGGAGGGAAGGGTGTTATCACCATGAAAGCAACAGAAAAAACCGGAAAGCTTCTTGCAATTAAGGAAGTTGTCGATAACGATGATCTTATAGCAGTTACCAAAGATGGTTTAGTCATTCGCCAGCATGTCAGTGATATTCGCGTTATGGGACGTAATACACAGGGCGTACGTCTTGTTCGCCTCAATGAAGGTGATCTGGTTGCCGGACTTGCGAATGTTCCTGCCGATGAAGATGATGAGATAGAAAAATTAGAAGGAACTACCGATAAGCCGAAGACCCCACCGGAGCCAAAACAAGGAGATATTTTTAAGGGATAATTATCAGTATTACGATTTGGGAAGATTCGTGAGATCAAGAAAGTTTGCAATTCAATTTCAAAATCTTTTAACCTTCCCGATCTTGGATTGAGGACAGATAATATGTAAAATATATAACTATAACTACACCCTGCAATTTATTGATTTATAGAGCGATGTAGGTTTACCATCATGCCTAAAAAACAAATAATTATATTCTTTTCGGTCTTCTTTTCACTCTATGGCCTCGTCAATTATTACATTTTTATTCGGGGTTTTCAAGCATTACAATACTACCCCGATTTTCGTCCGATCTATATTGTTCTATTTCTTCTTATTGCACTTTCCTACATTATCGGCCGTTTTCTTGAGCGGAGATACCTATCGCTCCTCAGCGACATCTTCATTTGGATCGGTTCATTTTGGTTCGCATTTATTCTCTACTTTTTGATTGGCATCATTCTTCTCGACCTTACGAGACTTGCAAATTATTTCTTTGTGTTTCTTCCACCTGCTCAATCTCCGGAATATATACGACTGAAGTTCTTTACGCTCGTATTTATAAAAGCGGCAACATTCTTTGTAGTTCTTGCCGGCTATATCAATGCGCGCTCCTTGCGCATCAAAACATTACATCTTGTCATAGATAAGAAAAATGATTTCGCGTCGGAGTTGAATATTGCCGTAGCAAGCGACATTCATCTCGGCACGATTATAAATCGTAGTTGGACAAAGAAGATTGTCGAAAAGATAAATTCATTGGATGCCGATATTGTCTTGCTTCCCGGCGATATAGTTGATGGAGATGTCGAGCCGGTGATCAAGCTGAATTTGGGTGAAGTACTAAGGACGATAAAATCCAAGTATGGAATCTTCGGCATTACCGGAAATCACGAATATATCGGCGGAGTTGGGCCCGCAGTAAAATATATATCCGAACATGGCGTCAGTGAATTGCGTGATGAGAGGATCGATATTGCCGGAATCACTATTATCGGAAGGGAAGACCGATCTGCCGGGAAGAACAGGATGAGCATTAGTGAGCTGGCAGAAGGTATTGATCCGTCAAAGCCGCTAATCGTCATGGATCATCAGCCATTCAAATTGGATGAAGCCGTAAGTATCGGTGCAGATCTGCAATTATCCGGACATACACATCACGGACAGTTATGGCCGCTGAATTTTATTACGAAAAAAGTGTATGAGCTGAGTTGGGGATATAAGAAAAAAGGCAATACGCATATTTATGTTTCCTGCGGCGTGGGGAGTTGGGGACCACCTGTGCGATTGGGGAATACGCCGGAGATCATGGAGATCAAATTAAAATTCCTATCATAGGGGCACACGGCAGTGTGCCCTCTTGAGGTATATGATACTCATGAAAAAGGGCACACTGCCGTGTGTCCCTACAACAGTGTAATTTCATCCATGCTTTTGCGGAGCGAAGTTTTCTTTTGGCGTGTTTTAGAACCTTCGCAAAATCACCTAAGAAAAATTTTCGATGGCTACAAATGTTGTGATGCCCAAGATGGGCGAGTCGATCACCGAAGGCACAATTTTACGCTGGCTCAAAAAGCCGGGCGATGCAATAAAAAAAGATGAGCCGATTT
>PLXB01000381.1 GCA_003151215.1 Ignavibacteriota bacterium | reverse complement strand
TCAAAATACTTTTTGCCGGATTCGGAAAAATACGATCAGTATAGGATAATAAACCTGACCATTCAACCCGAGATTGAGGAATCTCACCTGCAATAAGTATGGATGGAATAGAACGCTGATCGCCATCTTCATAGGTATAAATAGCAATGGGTCTTCCAAAATCATTAAAACCGATTCCATTGCATGCGAATGCATTATATACGGTATCTACAGTAAGCGAATCGGTGCTCCATGTCATCCCGTGATCGGTACTCATAAGAACTTTGTGATCGCCGATACCGCCGGCAAGGATAGTATCACGCTTCAGGGACGTCATCACACTCAATATCCAGAGCGAGTCAGTGAATACTTTCGGTGTGGACCAACTTTTACCCCCATCAGAAGATCGCGCGATAAGAGAACGAAAATCATTGTAATTCGGATGAAGAGTCGTATCATAAAGATAATAACCAAATGCGATGACGGTATCGCCTCCGGTAAAATTACAATGTGTAAAATTATAGCGATTATCAGGATCATCGGCAGAATTTATTATGACTGCGGAAGTATCGATCGTATTCCAATTATCAGTGGTAGAAAAAATAGGACCATAGGGCGGAATGAAAACCTTGAACTTACCCTTACCGGAACAAAAAACATTATTTTCACTTGTATTATTACCCAAGTCCACGGAAATACTATCCCAATGCTTTCCACCATCCGACGTAGTTAAAAGCCTGTTTTTGCCGCCGCCAACATCTATTCCAGCATTTTCCTGTACTTGAAAAATACCGGAAAGCGAATCGGAAAAGCATAGACCTCTCCCCAGACAGGGAAAGGGAAAAACTTCTCTGCTCCAGGATTTCCCGCCGTCAGAAGTTTGAATAACAGATACGCTGTCAGCCAAAAAAGCAGTCAACTCACTTACACCGGCAACTGTATGCAGAGAATCAATTTGCTGAATACTTGATACATAATTTACATTTCGTAAATCTGATTCTGAAAGAAATCCCGTATTTTGTACCGTCCACGAAATACCTCCATCGGTACTGCGCCAAAAAACCTGATAAACATGTTTTTTGTCATTATCAACAAGTCTGCCGGCAACAGTACAAATATTATGGTAACAGGAAATGGCGTCGAAACAGTAGTTATACCGTCCATCAAAATCGGTATGATCAAGATGCCATAAAAATTGAGCAGAGAGANNAACAAAAATAACCAGCGTCCAGCTAATTGTCTTTTTCATCAATCAGCCTCCGATAATAAATTTTCCCAAAGACAGCCGAACGCCGCCCTGGAGAATAATGGCATGATAGATTCCTTGCGATAGTTCCTGCAGATGGAATCTGACCGTACCGTCCTCAGATATTAACCCCCGTCTCACTTCCCTGCCAAGCATATCGAAGATATATACCATTTTCAGAGAAATATGTGTTGAAATGACTATTTCCGATGAAGCTGGGTTTGGATAAAACGCAGCATTGTTATTACTGGGTATATTTGTCTCTACCGACGCCCTTACTGTTGAACCCTGAAGTATAAGACCACTTCGGTTATCCAAGATAACGAAATCGTTACTATAAATTGCCACCGGGCCATTCGACCAATCCAGTCCATAACAGGTTACTGTTGAATAATCCGTATCGAGGATCATCGAATCGATTCTCCATGTTTTTCCTTTATCTAAGCTGAAAAGAATATTTTGTACGCCAAAAGAAGATGCCAATAGCGTATCGCGGTTAAGGGGCGACATATTGGATATGACAAAAATATCCTCATGCACAAAGGGTTTTTCCCAATGCATTCCTTTATCGGTTGAACGGGTAATAGCTCCTAAACTTCCACCATTATAATAATCGCCTCCATACGCTATGATCGTATCTCCGTCAAAATTACATCGGGTAAAATAATAAGAATTCCACGTCGAATCGGCAGTTGAATCTACGAGAATATTCGAAGCGCTTATTGTTTTCCAATTATTATCGGTCGTATAAATCGGACCAAGTCCACGAAGAAGTACGCTGTACTTTCCATTCCCGAAACAATGGCATTGCGAAAAGCCTGGTTGTGCCGGAAAATGCAAGGGAATTGTATCCCAGTGCAGACCGCCATCGGATGTTGTCAGAATCGGCTTCGTCGTATCGGTTGTCGTGAGAATACCAGCCATTGGATCGGAAAAATGGATTTCGGAAAGATCGGCCTGTGTATGCGGGTCTTGTTTTATCCATGTCATTCCGCCGTCGAACGTTCTCAGTATAAGACCGTAATGCCCGATTCCAACGACATTGAGACTATCTATCTGTTGAATACCTAAGAACCAATTACTGTGCCCTCCATCTATGGCTGAAAAATCGGGATCCTGCATTCCCCACGTCATCCCGCCATCGGTGCTGCGCCAAAACATGAGGGACTGAACATCTTTCAAGTTATCGGTTACCATACCTGCAACAGTACAATTTTTTCCGTCGCAGGAAAGCGCTTGAAAATTATAATCGTAACGCCAGTCATAATCTTTTTGCCTGGTTTGCCAATAAAATTGGGCCTCGGCATCAGAGTTAACCAAAAGAAGCGATCCGAAGAGCAAAACGAAAATAAAATGCCTCATAGTATAATTAAACAAACTTTACGCCCGATAGATTAAAATGATGATCTATTATAAGAACTATTAAGCCTATCAATAGTTACTTCAGAATGGGCATTTCTTTTTCAATAAAGTATGAAGGAAACTACATCCGGATCGTTTCGTGTTAACGCACACGCATTTCGCGGTCAGATAGCTCAGTTGGTAGAGCAAAGGACTGAAAATCCTTGTGTCGGGGGTTCAATTCCCTCTCTGACCACCACATCACATTATGTCCTCTTTCAAATTTCCTGCGACTTCTTGCGTATCTTCTTGGTTAAAAGCTGAGATATTTTTCATGTTTCTTTTTCAATCATGACTATCCCCTCAAAATTTATCATACTGTCTCTTGCTTCGACATTATTTTTTGCAGGCTCCGGCTGCAAGAAAGAAGTTGCCGCGAATATGCGGGCAGGTAAGGGCGGCAAGAAATACGGCGGCAGATATACGATCAATGAAATTCGCGGCAATCCGTCCAGCCTTGATCCTGTAAGGATGAATAGCAAAGTCGAAGATGATATCGCGACAAATATTTATGACAGGCTTGTTGATAATGACAGTAAGCTCGATCTCGTGCCTGAACTTGCAAAAAGCTGGGAGATCTCGCCCGATGGCTTGACCTACATTTTTCATCTTCGAAACGATGCTTTCTTTCATGACGATCCTTGCTTTATCGGAGGGAAAGGAAGAAAATTCATTGCTCAAGACGCAAAATATTCCTTCGAACGGGTTTGCGATCCGAAAACATTGACCATAGGCTTCTGGATCTTTCAGGGAATCGTCGAAGGCGCTGACGATTATTTTATTCGCGATTCCCTTGCCAGGGCCGGAAAAAATGTAACGGAAGTTAGCGGCTTCGGGGCAATGAATGATACGACCTTTGTCATAAAGCTTACAAAACCTTTTGCTCCATTCTTAGAGCATCTTGCAACAAGTTTTGGATTTATTGTTGCCAAAGAAGCCATTGATAAATACGGCAAGGATTTTTTTCAGCATCCTGTCGGAACAGGGGCATTTGTTTTTGAGCATTGGAAACCCGATGAGGAGATCATCTTAAAACGCAATCCGAAATATTGGGAGTCCGACGATGCCGGCAATAAACTTCCTCTGCTTGATGAAATAAAATATACATTCATTAAAGACGATAAAACGCTCTTCGCAAATTTTGAGCGGGGTGTATTGGATGAGGATTTTACGATTCCGACTGAATTATTTCCCGGGATCATAACATCCGAGAAGAAACTCACGCCGCAATAT
>PLXB01000396.1 GCA_003151215.1 Ignavibacteriota bacterium | reverse complement strand
CGATGCGATTCCTGCCAGAGGTAATCGCCTGTTTCAATATCGAGAAGTGCAACCGATATTTTGATCTGCTCACCGAATTTGCGGACTGAACCTTCGATAAAATATCGGGTATTGAATTCTTTGCCGATTTCAACAGTACGAAGTTTGGTATTTCGGAGAGCGATCGAAGTTTTCCGATCTAAGATGCGAAGTGATTTAATATGACCAAGCGAGTCGATCATTTCACCGGCAAGTCCGTCGGCAAACCAGGCATTGTCTTCACCGGTGGGCGAAAGGTCTTCGAAGGGTAGAACGATCAAGGACTTGCGCAAGTCTGTTATCGTTACGCGAGAAACTCCATGTTTATGAGCTTGAAGGATCCCGTCGAAATCCGAGATCGCAACTCGCTGCAAGCCGGCAAGTGAATACTCAAACGATGCCGGAAGGAGTGTCACCGTTCCGGATGCCGGTTGAATGTCAACCGGCAGAATGCGCTTCCTTTTTTCGGAGGCAAGCGAAAGCTCTTTGAGTACATTCTCCGACTCGACCGATGCTTCCGAAATCAGCAGGAGAAATGTGGAGCAGTCCCGAATTCCCTGCGCAATTTCCGTTGCCCACTTTTCCGCTCCGCCGATGCCGTGCTGATCGATCCAGACATCAATGCCATTGGAACGCAATTGTTCGGCAAGCGCGAGAGCGTGTGAAGAATCTTTGCGGGAATACGAGATGAAGATGTCAGACATTGGACAAAAATACGGAATCCGCAAGGCAGGCGCAGCATGTCCCTACTTTCTTTTCTTTTTCTTCTTCGGCATGATTGAGTCAAGCAATTCCCTTGCTGCATCGCGTCTGGATTTTGCTATGCCTTTGGTTACAAGAAGTTCTGCGAGAATCGCTCGTGCCATTTTTTTATCGCCTGCCGCAATATGGCATTCAGCCGAACCAATATAGGAGCGGGCTAACTGGTCTTTGGTTGTCGTATTATCTTCCCGTGCACGGTCGAATTCGACCAATGCTTTCTTCAATACTCCTTCGCGTTTATAAAGCTGCCCTAAACCAAGGCGGGATTCGGCAGCAAGTTCATACCCTTCCTGTGCTGTTGCAAGTTTTTCCAATTTTGTAACGGCATCGCTTCGCTTGGAATGAGAGAGAAGAATTTCCGCTGCTTCGAGCTGTGATTTCCCACCGATGGTCGTTTCTATGAGATATCGATCGGTAAGTTCATCATAGATGCGAAGTGCAGAATCGGCTTTGCCAAGATCATTGCGCACAAATCCTGCGTATTCGAACATTGCCTGCGGCGCAGCTTCGCTTGAAAAATATTCGAAGTCAAACGCTTTTGTATAAAATTCGGCAGCCTTCTCTTTATTCACGCGTTCACTTCTCTGAATGCGAGCCATTGCAAGGTAAGCATACGGTGCAGCATTGGAATGAGTGTATTTCCCTGTAACTTCAGCATATAGATCATACGCCTTCTCTTTGCTGGAAAAGCTCAAAGCCTTACCGAGCATATAACGGACCATCGGAAGGAGCGTGTCATTCGGAAACCGATCGCTGAAATCTTCAAATGTCTGCTTCGCATTTTTTGGATTTGACGCAAGAAGCTCTATCTCGCCTTTGCGGAATAAAAGTTTTGGGGCATACGTAGGGTTTGGTAATTTAATGAAGAACGAATCTGCGAGGGATGTTGCCTCGTCATATTTTTTTTGCCGCGTCAGGGCATCCATCGCGCCGAAGAGTGACGGAACAAATTCTTCGGAATAAGGATAGTCATTCAATATTTTTTTATAACCCGAACACGCCTCTCTCAACTTCCCAGTGCGTTCGTCCTCCGAGGCGGCAAGAAATATCCCTTTTGGTACAAAAGGTGAAGCTTTGAATTTTGTTGTAAGTATTTGAATTGCCTCTTTTGCTTTATCATTGTGCTCGATGGCAAAAGCAGCAACGGCGTAATCATAGTATGTACGGTCAAGGATGTCCGATTTCGGATATTTTGCAGTGATCGTATGAAAGGCATTCATGGCTGAACGCGCGCTATCGCTGAGCATTCTGATCACGCCGAGTTGGTAGAGTGAGCGAGTGGTTCGGTAGTCATTGAATGTCGGTCTATCGACAGCAAGATTATAAATAGCAACTGCTTTTTTCAGGTTGCCTCCGGCATAAAACGCATCTCCGCGACGGGAGAGAGCGTCGTACGCATAGCGAGTGATCGAATCCATTTCGATAACTTTTGCAAATTCCTTATCGGCAAGTCTATATTCTCCGTTTCTAAACAGTGTCCAGGCATACCCATATTGAGCATCAATGATGCGGGACGAATTCGGAAATTCATCGAGAACCTGCTTGAAACAATTCCGGGCTTGCATAATGCTATCGCTCCGGAAATATGCTCTTCCAAGCCAAAAAAGCGCTTCATCCAATCCTGTGGTTTTATCTGTCGCTAAAGAAACATAAAGCTTCAAGTCCTCAGCCGATTCGATCCAGGAACCGAGCGGGAGCAAACTGAGCCCTCGTTCGAGCGAGGCGAATCTGCGAAGTGCTGTATCATTATCCGGAAGGTTCGCAAGCGCAAAACCGAAATATTCCGCTGCTTTTGCAAAACTTGACCGGCGATAATGGATATCGCCAAGCAAGATCGAAGCATACACTCCGGATTGTGAGCGGCGCATCGCGATTGGTGTCAGCAGACCCTCGGCTTGCAGTTTATGATCACTTTTGAATTCGACGAGTGCAAGGTGATACCATGCTTTATCGGCATAGAGCGCCGTCGGATCTTGCGAAAGATTTGTCAGCACATTGCGCGCCTCCTCTTTTTTTCCCGCACGTGATAGTGCAATGCCGGCATAAAAACGTGCGCGAGCAGGATAATCATCATAAATAAATCTCGCAGTATCAAGAGCAATATTTGGTGCGGCAAAAGTTGCGTCGAGAGACGGAGTTTTCTCATCATGATAAAAGCTGCCGGTATTCCCGATCATCCCACCGGAAAAAAGGGGATTGAGATGAGATGATGTATCTTCATTTGCAAGTGTAAAAAACATCCTTGCAGCATCGTCATTCACTCCTTCGGAAAGTTTCACCCACGCTTGTTCAAATTTCAGAGCATGCGCAAGATAATGGAACTCAGGCGCTAAATGGGCGGAATCATTTTTTGCTGCAAGTGACTTTTCCCCGATCTCAAAATAATAGTCCGCAGAATCGAATCGGTTCATTCCTGAGAATGCAGATCCTTTTAAGAGTAAGATCTCTACTTCGACGAACGGAGATGCAGGCATGATCGTAGCACGAGGAGTCTCTTCATATGCACTATCCATTTGAGAAAAGATTTTTTTACTTTTACGATACGGTTCAGGGCGTAGAGATTCAAATAGAGAGTGATACCGTATGTCCCCTGCTACACGTGATGTTGCAATGTGCGAACCATCGGATACAATTGCCGAGGCGCGGGAAACTTCAGTAAGGAGTTCATCATATTTCCCCATTAATCGAAGCAGCGAAGCTCTGCGGAGCGAGGAATAGAGCTGAAGTACCTGACCGGGCAGAGAGGCAAGCGTATCGAATTCATCAGAAGCTCTGCGATATTGCAGTTCATGTTCATAAAGCTCAGCTCGGCGAAATCGAACAAATTCTCTGAAGCCGCCATTCACGTTGTTTTCATAGGCAATAGTATATTGACTTATTGCGCCGTTGACATCATGCTCAGAACGTAATACTTCTGCAAGCCAAAAATGGTATTCACCGTCCATGATCGGTTCATACATAAATGAAACGGGAGAAATACTCTTTAATTCTTTTCCTGCTTCGATAACTTCATCCGATTTTAGTGACGGTGATGAAAGAAGTTCGAGAGAAGAAAGTAATAGAGCCCCCGAGCGCTTCGCAGATGAATTCGGCTCATTCTCTATTGCATTCCGGAGAATATTCTGTGCAAAGAGAAGATGTGAGCGCAGAAATTCAGAGATAGAAAATAGCTGATTGAATTCATTTTCCGGGTCGCTCGAAGAATAGGATTCAAGTTCACGAAACAGTTTTTTATTATCAGACAGTGACGGTGGAGCAGAGGTTCGGAATTCATCGCCGCTTTCTCCGCTGCGAAGCTCTATAGATTTATCAAATTGAAGGGAGTGTTCTGCAGGCTGCCCAGCAAGAGGAATTGCAAAAAGGCAAGTTACCGGGAAGATGAAAAGACAAGATGAGTATCGTTTTTTCAATATGAATCAATAGTAAAGTACAAATTTACGAATCGAAATCATTCCTCAAATATAGAGTAGAATATCCTTCAAAGTGGCAATATTTATCGTAGCATTTTCCGGGATCGCATCATGCTTATTCAATAAAAACGCCGTCTTAACGCCTGCCCTCTCACCTGCGGTAATATCCGATGCCGTATCGCCGATCATCCAACTCTGAGACATATCAATATCATATTTCGTCTGCGCTTCCATAAGCATGGCCGGCGAAGGTTTGCGTCTACCTGATTCGTTATTGGCATCGGTGCAGACAATAATATCATCAAACTTCATGTTGGTATATCTCATTAATGCTTTTTGCATTTTATCGTGAATATCTTCCAAATCGCTTTCTGTCATTAAGCCAAGTCCGACACCTCGTTGATTTGTAATAATAATTGCAAGATAACCACGATCTTTTATTTTTTTTAATACATCGCCGACACCTAACAAAAAATGGAATTCATCCCACGTGCGGATATAGCCATCGAGGATGCGCTCATTGATGATGCCATCGCGATCGAAAAATATGGCTTTGGGTTTCACAATAATTTTTAAGATGTGTCATTGAGAAGGGCTTTAGTCCGAGGAGCAATCCTATATACATGACAGAACGTTGTTTGCAACTGTTCTTCGGGGGGATTGCTTCGTCGTCACTATGCGACACCCTGCAACGACATATTTTCTAATACGCGTTCTTATCGCCCTTTAACATCGTGACAAGAGTTCTCCAGACGATCGTAAGATCGAAAATGAATGACCAATTTTCAATATAAAAAACATCATATTTAATACGGCGCTCCATCTTATCCGGGGACTTCGTTGCTCCGCGCAAGCCATTGACCTGCGCCCAGCCTGTCACACCCGGTTTTACGAAATGACGCACCATATAGTTACCGATGATCTTGCGATAATCTTCCGTGTGCTTGAGCATGTGGGGCCGCGGACCTACTATGGACATATCCCCTTTAAGTACATTCCAGAATTGTGGCAATTCGTCCATGCTTGTACGCCGAAGGATATGCCCACCGGGAGTCAGGCGCGGATCGTTTTTGATCGCCTGCAATTTATCTGCTGTATTCAGGCTATCGACGCGCATCGTGCGCAATTTATAGCAAGTAAACGTACGGCCGTCTTCACCCGTACGCTCCTGTTTAAAAAAAATCGGTCCGCGAGAAGTCAGTTTGATAAGCAGGGCACTGAAAAGAAATACAATTGGAAATACTATGAGAAGGACTGCCAGGCTGAAAATCACATCGAACGAACGCTTCATAAGCCGATTGGTCCAAAGATCGATCGGCGCCTCACGCATGTGAATGAGAGCAAATTCGCCGACTTGCTCGATAGTATGCACGCCGGCAGTATGAATATTGCTGTCGAATGGCGATTGACTATTTGGAAGGAGTGCAACACGGATGCAGCGGTTCTCGCACTCGGTCACAAGCTTCGCGATTGCCTCATCGCTTGCTTTGGGCAGCGCAATAACGATTTCATCGACTGTCTCGCGGCTGGCAACCCGATCGAGATCCGGTACTTTACCAAGAATTAGTGGCCGCACTTTGCTCTCGACGCCATTATCGTCGAGAAATCCCAATACACGATAGCCATAGTGTGGGTTGTCGCGGACGGTATGATAAAAACGTTCACCCGAGCTTCCTGCGCCTATAATGAGGATGTTTTTCTTCGGTGCCTTTTGCTGGCGCACTG
>PLXB01000109.1 GCA_003151215.1 Ignavibacteriota bacterium | reverse complement strand
CCGGCATGATCGGTGCCGGGAAGCCAGAGCGCCTCATGGCCAAGCATCCGGTGATAACGGATATAGGTATCCTGAATCGTATTATTAAGCGCGTGCCCCATGTGCAGAATGCCCGTCACATTCGGCGGCGGCATGCAGACAACGAATGGCGGTTTATCGTTAGCGCGGCGGCCTGTCGGATCCTGCGGCACTTCATCGGGACGGTTTGCCTCGAAGAGCCGCTCATCTTCCCACTTCCGGTACCACTTTTTTTCTACGTCCTGCGGCGCATAAGCCTTCGCTAATTCTTTTTTCGGAATCTCTGACATTATTACTATAATTTAGTCAGGATATAACGTTTATAGGGACGGGAGGTTCAATGGGAAATTACGAATTACGAATGAGAAATTACGAATCAGGAGAATTATCGTTGAATCACAAACTTCTGCATTTGATTCCCGGCACCACTTCCCTATCTCAGTATCTGCATCTGTTTCGAAATTATTCCGTCCGAAGTTTTTAACTGGCAGATGTATGTGCCTGCAGGAAGATCAATGACATTACAAATCGTGCTATGAAGCCCTGATTCCAAGTATTCCGAAAAGAGAATTCTCACTTCTTTGCCAAGCAGATCGAATATCCGAAGGGTAATGAATCCTGAATGCGGAATAGAGAAATCAAAGGTCGTTTCAGATCGCGATGGATTCGGATGATTGGAAAGTGATAAAGCAGTTTGTTCTGAGATAGAACGAACTCCGCTTATCATAGTCGGTCTCGAAATGATATACGTTGGGAGCTTTCTCGTTATTCCCTGCGAATTCGTCGCTGCGATAGAATACCGAAAGCCATTCGGATAATTATTCGTCACTGTTGCTGAATAATTATTACTGCCGCTTGTTGAAAGAACGGTCGAATTGATAATATTTCCGATACTATCGAGAATATTCATCTTTACCATTGTTACAGCATCATTATTATCGAAGGGATCCGGAATCACATGCGCGCTAACAGGAAAGCTGCCCATAGCAAGCACGTTCGTATCGAGCGGTGTATGAATAATGTTCGGACCGGCTCCCCATGCATAATAGGCAAAGGGTCGCAGAAAATTATAATCAGCTTGCCATGTCGTGTACATCATTCCGNNGCGCAAGACGCCAGGCACGGATCGTTGAAGTATTACCGACATCATAGTACGGAGAACTGATCTGGCGAAAGCCAAGCTTTTGGAAAAATTGCAGCGAAGCATTTGCATTCCCGCCATTCCAATTGACGAGCGTAATATCTTTCGGAATGTTATACCAATCGCCGGTCAGATCACCATTAACAAGATAGTAATTATTATGCGCATTATGCAGAGAATCCACCATATCGCTCCACATAAGAATATCGGAACCAGGACTTACCGTTCTGATGAGATCATGGCAGCGCGTCATATTATCCGAAAGAAGATCGGCAGGCGATTTTTTGCGATCAAGACAAATTTTATCGTGATTCATATTCCGAATCTCATCGTGACCCATAAAAAAAGTTGATGGATGATAAAGAACGTTTACTCTCGTTACCTGATCGCCGAGAATTTTGAAGAGCGTATCTTCGGATACGCATGCCATCACACTTCCGTTGCCGCTGTTATCACTGATCGAAGCGAAAGGATGATAGTAATTAATAATAATGCTATCGCCATTATGTATAGCGCCGCTCGAAATTCGCTGGAATGTCGGCGGCGTATGATAAGGAAAGTAACTATCTTTATGAGCATCTACCCACGGATCGATGATCGTTACATAATCAACTCCTTCACCATAAACATGTCCGGCATTCTTATTGACAACAGAAAGTGGGCAGCCGGCTCTTCGGATCACACTCGATAGCCCTGCTTCCTGAATAGAAAAATCATCGAACCAGATCGTCCCTGTTCCTCCGCCCCAAACACCGACATACAGACGAACCGAAGTATTACCAAGAGTATTAAAATTCACCTCTACTCTTGTCCAATCCATAGTAGGATCTATTGCAAGTTGTGTAAAAGTTAATGACTGACCGCTTATTCCGCCTAAAGCAAGCATTTGAACAAAACCGCCATTGAGATCTTGTGTCTTGATCCATGCCGAGAGTGAATAATATTTATTTGAATCGCAGCTCACAGGTTTCGAGAACCTGCAATTCCCTCCTGTATTACCTTGCAGGAAATTCGTACACCGCGCACTCGTTGTCCCGCCATGAAATACGGTATGATCGACGAATATGCTTTGATTCGGTCCGTCATAAAAACTTCCGCCGCTATTCCATCCGGTGAATTGATTATTTGTTACGCTTTCGAAATCGCCGTTTGCGATCGTCACACGCGGATCGGAAATAAGCCTGCCGGTATCGGACTCCATAAAAAATGTTGCTGTTGCCGGCAGCCCTTCGGCAAGATTCGGATCGTTATAAAGAATACCGCTTGACCAGCCAAGCCCGATCACTCCGGGAATGATCTCGATATTCTCCTTGAGCGAATATGCTTTAAGCGTATCGACATTCTGAAAATAATTCGAATACATCAATTGCAGGATCGAATACTTGAAATCATTTTGCTGCAGGCCATTGAGCTTATACAGATTCATGGTATCTTCGATCATTTCAACCTGAGAAAGCTGAGAAGAAACAAGAAGATTATGTGTCGAAAAGACCCAACGCACCTGATAATCGGGATAGTCCCAGACATGTGCTGCATTCACGATGATGGTTGAACCTGAAACAGCAAATAATTGAATGAGTGTCGTAGCAGCATTAGAGGTTCCGTCGCTATCACTTCCGGCGATCACAATTTCCGTTGAAGTAATATCGAGAACATATCCTTGCGCCGATGGCATTGGCTCGCCTAAAGGCATGACTGAAGCAAGATGATTTGCAAGCATAGTATTTGTACTCACTTCTCCGAGGATAATGCCTCCCGTACCCGGATATTGTGAGACCGAAGTTAAAGGGAGAATATAACCTGTTTGCTTTTGGATTGCCGATTGTAATGCATTGGCTGTTCGTATATCAGCGGCCGTCGGTTCATCGGCAATGACAAGTTTTGTTGCGCTTGCCAGAGTAAACTGTCCCGCTTTATTCCATGCTGCTTTCGGAAATGGATAGATCGAGTTAGCATCTTTGGCAAAAGTTCGCCCGGCAAAAACCAGGACAAAAAGCAGAAATAATTTTTTCATAGGCTCAGACAAAATAACTGAGAATAGAACAATTATGGCAGGCGAAAGTTACAATGTTTGAACCGGGATTTCGAGATAAAAATATTGGTGGGGAATCCAAAATGAGCGTAGTACACCCGGATTTATGCTTACGAAATTCTTGCTCCTGGCTTTGCTTCCCCATCCGGTTTCAGGAGCAAAACTTCGTCGTTTCCATCATCAATTCCGAGCACTAAGACCTCGGATAAAAAATCCGCGATCTGCCTCGGAGGAAAGTTTACGATCGCAACGATAAGCGACCCGACGAGTTCTTCTTTGGAATACATCTTTGTGATCTGTGCACTTGAATGTTTTACTCCGATCTCATCGCCAAAATCGATCGTCAGTTTATAGGCAGGCTTTTTTGCTTTAGGAAAATCATCTGCGGAAAGAATTTTTCCGATGCGCATATCAATTTTTATAAAATCTTCGAAGAAAATTTGTTCGCTCATAAATGGTTTTACCGGTGAATGCGAAATTAAAGAAGTATTTTTGTATAGCGTTGTGCAACAAAAACTTTTCTTTTTTCGTCATTAATGAAAATGAGTGAAGAAATGGATCACGTCATTCTGAGCGAAGCGAAGATTGCTTTCGAGATCCCGACGTAGTTCTGAATGACAAAGAGGGCAAGAAGTAATATTTCCCCATGGCAAAACAAACAACAGTCGCGCTTCTGTATAACGACGTTCCGACGAATGAAGGAAAAACTGCACCGGTCGATCTTTCGCCAGAGGCGTTAGGCTTTACTCCGTATTTCGATCTCGATGAAACTCCCGCGGAGCAGGAGTATGCGAATATCGAAACGGCTCTCGTTGAAGCAGGATATAAAGTTGTCAGCTATAATGTCAAAGACCGGTTCGAGCGCCTCTTTAAATTTATGGCGCGGCGGAAGATCGATATTGTCTTTAATCTTATTGAATTTTTCCACGGACGTCCGGAAAATGAAATGTGTGTTGCTGCATTTTTCGATCTTCTGCAAATTCCCTATACCGGTGCTTCGGCCGTTGCCCTTGCCACATGCCAGAATAAGCCTCTGGCAAAAGAACTTCTCCGATCGCACCATTTGCCGACGGCAAATTCTTTCACGGTTCGCACGATGGCCGATTTCCCGAAGCGGCACAGATTGAAATATCCGCTCATTGTTAAACCCGCCTGTGAAGACGGCTCTGGTGGAATCGAGAATGCAAGCATCGTCTCGGGAATGAAAGATCTTCGCGCCAGAGTGGAATTTGTTTTATTGGATTTTAAAATGGCAGCGCTTGTGGAAGAGTATATTGAGGGACGCGAACTTAATATTGCCGTTCTCGGCAACGGCGCAAAGCGCCGGGCACTTCCGATATCCGAAATCGTTTTTGATGACATGCCCGAGGATCTTTATAAGATCGTCAGCTTTCAGGCAAAATGGGATCCCCATCACCCGGCATATCACACAACGATTCCGAATTGTCCTGCCGATCTCTCTTCTGCGCTTGCCTTAAAAGCACAACAATATGCTCTCGAAGCAGCGGAGATCATGGGAACGAGAGATTATGCCAGAGTCGATATGCGGCTGGATAAACACGGAGATCTTTTTATTCTTGAAGTGAATCCGAATCCGAATCTTTCCGAAGGTACGGGAATTGCCCGCAGCGCCGATGCTGCAAAATTATCATTCAGCGATTTACTGAAAGAAATCACCGAGTCGGCATTGGAAAGAGCGGCAGAAAACAATTCGTAACCAAATGAACGTCAGCATCATCGGAGGCGGACCTGCAGGGCTTTATTTTGCAATTCTTGCAAAAAAGAATTTCCCCGATTGGAATATTCACATATATGAACGAAACGGACCCAATGATACCTTCGGTTGGGGCGTCGTTTTCAGCGACCGTACGCTGCAATATCTCGAAGCATACGATAAACTTTCACATGATGAAATAAAAGAAAATTTCGAGACATGGGAGAATGTCGACGTCATCCATGCAGATACGCATATAACGATCGGAGGAAATAAATTTTCAGGCATTTCACGATTGAAGATCTTAAATATACTACAGAAGCGGTGCACAGAACTTGGTATTACCATTGAATATCATAAAGAGATCAGTGATTTAAAAGAGGTTAAAACTTCTGACCTTATCATTGTTGCCGATGGGGTTAATAGCGCTATTCGCAGAAATTATCCTTCGTATTTCGAGCCCGAGCTGAGCAGCCGGAGCAATAAATATATCTGGTTCGGAACTCATCAACTCTTCCATGCTCTTAGCTTAACTTTTCGGGAAAATGAAGCGGGCGTTTTTGCTTCTCATTCCTATAAGTTTGATAAGACAACCAGTACCTTTGTTGTAGAATGCGACCCGGATACATGGGAAGCGGCAGGTTTTGCTTCGATGAGTGGAAATGAAACTCGTTTATATCTCGAAAAAGTATTTGTTAAAGATCTCGGTGGATTTCCTTTACTTTCGAACTGCTCACTTTGGATAAATTTTCTTTTAGTAAAGAATAAGCATTGGGTACATGAAAATGTCGTAATATTGGGAGATGCTGCTCACACTGCTCATTTCTCTATCGGCAGCGGAACAAAGCTTGCACTTGAAGATGCAATTGCATTATTTAATGAATTCCATAAGGACAGTCTGCCTGCTAGTCCAGGCAAATCGGAAATACATTCTGTACTCAAAAATTACGAACGGAACCGTAAACCGAAAGTTGAAGAATATCAGCAATTC
>PLXB01000487.1 GCA_003151215.1 Ignavibacteriota bacterium | reverse complement strand
TGTCAAAATAGGACACGGTAACATGATTATTATCCGTGAAACTCGAAACGAGCGCATAGGCGCCGTAATACGCTACGACTGCAGGATGTGCTACCTTATTATAGCTTGGAAACATGAAGCCGAGGAAAAAATCCTTTCCGTCACCAGGTAAGGAATAGGTTTGCGATTGGACAGCAGTTTGCGCCGATACCAATAGGATAAGGGCCAACAAAAGAGTTTTATAGATGTGTTTCATGATTTAGACGATGTAGATTACAGAAAAAAGATCACCGTGGGGAAATGATATCTCATTCCTTACAACACTTCCCGGCTACAAGAACTATTAAGAAGGTGCAAAGTTACAACAACACGCACACAATTATTAAGAAAAGTGCAATAATTCAAGAAAAGTTCTCATTTCAGTGCGAAAATACGACAAAAAATGGAAAGAGACGAGCATTTTGGATATGACTGCCATAAAAAAACATATTCACAACAGATTAAAAAAAGGAGTTTCCGATCTCCTATTCAGAAAGGATCAAATGTGTCCGACTCTCGAAATGTGTTACTACTTTCTCTATATAATAATTTAAGAACCGTTAACTTGGCGAGAATACTTCCTTTTCCATTCTTTCCATTCGAATTCAAGAATCCGTTGTATCTTTGTAATTAAAGATCGAACGTGACGTGCGATCCCGGGATGCAAAAAGTTTCTTCCGATAAACTTAGCTGCGTAAGCCTCTAAGTCTTTCAGAATATGTTATTCTTCATCACCAAAAAAAATTCGACCTATGAATACGACCCACTTGCGCTTCATGTCGTTTTTTCTCACTGCATGTTTTGTATTGCTGGCAGGTGTTTCCCAGGTAAAGTCACAGATTATCACGGAGATCGCACCGTCGAATGTCACATTGCGCGGCGTCAGTATTGCTGACTACAATAATGTTATGATCGTTGGCGATTCGGCTACGATTTTGATAAATACCAGTTACTTCCATGACACGGCAGTTTATAATACTATTTTCAACAGACTTGATACTTTTGCCACTCCGGGCTATCAAAATTTTATCCTTCTTGTTGTGCCCCCCTCAGTTTCTCCCGGTACTGGATTTAATGGCGTAAGCTATTATGATACGCTCCATANNCATGCGATTGTTATCGGCGATGGCGGGACCATTCTTACTACCAGCGATAAAGGAAAGAACTGGTCGCAGCAGACAATAGGCAGTAATTCGTTGAGGGCGATTACACGTATAACCGGCAGTATCTTCCAAATAGTTGGCGATGGCGGCACGATCTTACGTTCGACTGATAATGGTGCAACATGGAGTCACATTCCCCCAGTTACAACGAAAGCCCTCAATGCCGTAGCATTCGGAAGTGTGAATGTCGGACTCGCTGCCGGAGAAGCCGGTACAATGTTAAAAACAACAGATGGAGGTCTCAGTTGGGCTGTGCAGGCCAATGCAGGAATCCCGACGCGAAATTTTTACGGAGTAGCAATGCTCGGAGAAGATACGGCAACGGCAGTGGGAGATTCTGCTCTTTTCAGATATACAAACGACGGGACCAACTGGAAAACAAAAAAAGATTCTAATTTTTTTAAGGTTGCTGGGATCGACATTCCCGCAGCACGAAACGCAACGCTTCGTGCCGTGACTTACACAGGATTTCCGAGCATAGGAATCCGTAGTACCGTTATTGCACCGGCTCCGGCGGCAGTAGCCGGAGGTGATGGGGATCTATTTTATGTGCTGCGAAATCACTATTTTCAGCCGGTATTTCAGTTACATGATACGACATATACTCTGTGGGACTCTACATGGGTATGTGAAAATATTGGCAGAACAGGCGACGCCGATGGAGTTAACGATGGCCAGCAGTTCAGACTGAATTGTATGACAACTTATCATTCCGGCCGTCATTTTCTCTCTTACTATGCAGGAGTCCACGGACAAATTTTTGTGAACGTAGATTCAAATATAAGTGGTTGGGGGTTTGGGATAAACCCCAGAGATGCAAATTCTGATAATTTTCTTTTTGCCTCTTTTGATTCTAACGGCACCGGTTATGCGACAGAAACAGGGAGTATTGTCCGAAAAACAACTGATCACGGAGTAACATGGAAAGATGTCCTTACAAATAGAGATGTCTCAGGTGTATATTGTCAGGACTCATTGACCGCATTTGTTGCAGGCTGGAATGGCTCACTCTTTCGAACGACAAATGGCGGAGTGAAGTGGGATAGCATACCTCAGGTCAATCAAAACCGCTTACACGGTTTTGCCTTTACATCGCATGATACCGGTTTCTGTGTTGGAGGATACGGAACAATCTTACGAACATACGACGGCGGAGCTACCTGGCAGGATAAATCATCATCGTTTGGATCGTTTCTGTATGCTGCCGCATTCACCAGTCCTCTGACCGGTATTGCTGTGGGCGATTATGCCACCATTTTGCAAACAAGCGATGGAGGAGAAACGTGGACCTATAACGACAATCACCCTCTTGCTACACCAAGTTCGGAAGCAAGGATAAGATATATTCAGGCTTTTCCGGATGGTACATACTTCATCGGATCAGATAGCGGTTTTATAAGATCCACCGATAACGGGAATAACTGGACCGAACCCTTTAGCCCTCCCGATAGCTTAGGAATATCTTTCTATGATGAAAAGATCGGTATTTTAGGTGAATACTCAACATCAAGCAAACTTATTCCTGATAGCGTTACTTTCAGATATACTAATGATGGAGGAGTTACGTGGCCGAAGAGAAAAGAATTCACCGTTCCCTATTATAATCTTCACAGATTAATCACTCATTGGCTCGATAATCACACATTCCTTCTTTTTGGCATCGATGGGTTTATCATGAAAGTGGATATTGCTGGCTTGAATGCTGTGAAGGAAATAATCTCGCCTTCTTCACCCCCAATGCGCATCTATCCAAATCCAAGTTCGCAAAGAAATGTCACGGTCGAATATCAAACCGAACAAAACGGAACTGTTACTATTGAGCTTTGGGATGAACTCGGCAAGCGAATCTCAACACTCTATACAGGATTCGACATTAAGGGTGTGCATGAACGAGTTCTTACGCTAAATCAGGACTTGCATGGCACCTTCTTTATCCGCGCCGATGAAGCAGGCACAGTGCAGACTTTGCGGATGATTAAACTTTAACCATATAAGAAAATTTTGTTATTCTGTAGTGAAGTAAAGGATCTGACTTTCGGATACCCGAAAGAATAATTATTTATTCCNNCATAAACAGAATTAAATATAATGTATATTTGTACGACGTGCTGCGCAATCGTGATTATCTTAGTTCAATGTGAAGGATAAATTTATCTCTGTTTCTATTCTGATCCCCATTCTCCTCATCGGCATAGGAATATTTATACCTATTATCGGAAAAGCTCAGGACTGCTCGACATCCCTTAGAGATGCTCAGCATAGCTATGAAGTCGGAGATTTTCGAACAGTGTTAGGCATATTATCTCCCTGTGTTGAAAAAAATCTTAATTCCGATGATACATGGAGAGGCTACCGTTTGATGGCGATCTCCTATTTACTACTTGATAATCCCGATAGCGCAGATATTTCTATGCGCAGGATGCTTGCCCGCAATCCGCTTTATATACCAAACCCAGCCATCGATCCCGAGGAATTTATAAAGGCTCTCAATGAATACGAATATTATCCTAAAATCTCTCTTGGCGCACAAGTAGGTTTTATAGATCCTCTCGTAAAATTATTAAGCGCGAATACAGTCACACAGACTTATTCTACTCAGTCAGATTATTCGGGAAAATTTGCCCCTGCACTTGGCCTAAATTTCGAATATCATTTTATTCCCTTTCTTTCAATAAGCATTGGCGGCGACGTTACTCCCCAAGAATTCACTCGGACGTCACTGCCAGTGCTTGGAAAAAGTGTTGCCTACACCGAGTCTATTTCTTCTATCAGTTTTCCGGTTATTCTTCATTTTGATATAATAGATAAAGTATTTAAACCGTTCATCGAAGCAGGCGCATTTGCCCAACTTCTTACCTCCGCAACTGGCTCGATCTCTTTTAATAGCACTGGTTCTTCAATAGGAACGGCGACCGTATCGAACATCAATTCACTTGAGAGAAGAAAGACGACTAATTACGGTTTCGTTCTGGGAGCAGGTGTTGCGCGTTCGTTCACATCCCCATTGAGCGAACTAAGGTTGACGGCTCATTATTGGAATGGGTTGCGCGACATGACTCGCCCTGATGCACGTTACGCCTCTCCAGCTCTCTACCAAAGTTTTTACTATGTTGACGATGAGATCGCTCTTCATGGGTTTGAAATGTCTCTCAGTTTTATTTTTCATCTTAGTTTGACAATCTATCATTCGAATGAATAAAACATTTCTCTCAGTTTGTGAAAACACATTTGTGAGAATCCGGATTCTTTCAGCTTTCGTATTTCTTACAATTACTGCTATAGTAATCATTGGTTGTAAACCACCGATAGATCCTGCGGCAATCCGTGCAGATTATATACGGATACTTGATATCGGTTCCGTCGTAAGCGTCCAATTATCGAATATACCTTTTGCATCTCCTGCCGTTCGTATTTATCAAACTTCTGATGGAAATATAGCCGTTCTTTCCACAGTAGAAGATTCCTCGCATACTTCAATACAATTGACAAAGGTGTCTCTTGAGGGGAATATTCTTTGGACTCATAGGTATCAAGATTCCATTTCAAATCTGGTCGCGAATGATCTCACTCTTTCACCCGATGGTGGATTTCTTATAACTTCAACTCGAGTGGGGAAATCCTATCAGGCCTGGGTACTCGCGAGAGATAATAATGGTGATAGTCTCTGGTTCAAACAATATAAAACGGGTTTTGTTGGAGGTGCGCCGACTTCCCCATCACTTATCGTGCCTGATGGCACCGGTAACTTCCTCATTTGTGGTGTGTATCAAAATTCACAGAATGATGTTTACGGACCATTGTTATTTCTAATAGATCAAAAAGGTAACCTAATCAATCAAAAAAACGATACCATCGCACAGATATCACCAGCTGAAGTGAAAAACCCACTGAGTTCGAACGCGGTAACAACGATAAAAGACGGTGGTTTTTTGTTGATCGGGTCAGATCCCTCAGGCAATATAAGTACACCCGAATTTTATAGAATTCAAATCAATAATCTTGCACACACGTCAGGTGTCGCCTGGCCACAACAATATGTTAGAACATTCCATGGTATCACAATTGGTACTTCTAATAATTTTATACTTTTCGGAGATAGCACTGTGAATAACAATAATGGGAAACTTCAATCTGCAGTAATTTATAGTGTTCCGGACGACGGCGCTTATTTGCCAACGTGGGTCGATTATTATCCTGATAGTACGGATAATAATACACTTGGCGACCACAATAGTTTTACGTCGGGAATTCATACCTCCGATAACGGCTATCTCGCCGTTGGTTACTCGGTGATAAGAAGCGACACCTCCATATTTATTGCAAAAATAGATGGAGCAGGCAAAAAGATTTGGGCGAAAATATACCCCGGTTTTGGAGGAGATCTGGCTACAAGCGTTCTCCAAGCTTCCGATGGTACCTACATCGTTGCTGGAACAACAACAAGTTTTGGAGGAAGGGGTGGTACGAATCAAGTTTTTATTATGCGTCTCAATACGAACGGAGACTACGTTAACTAAACGTCAACAGGGAGTATGTTATTTCTTCGGTCCGAGAACTTCATAGAGCCTTGCTTTCTCGGCCTTTCCACGAAGTTCGATCGGCTCCCATTCCTTGACTTCGACTAAGTGCGCAGCCGGTTTATAGGTATTCTCACTGATAAGAATTCCGTTCGGCAGATTCTTGGTCAGAGATTCGATCCTCGATGCAACGTTAACCGTATCACCGATCGCCGTATAATCAACCCGGTCTTCCGATCCGATATTACCGACGATCACTTCACCGGTATTTATACCGATTCCAATGGCAATATCTCTTCCGATAATATCACGATATTTTTGGTTGAACTCTCCAAGTCCATGGCGTATTGCAAGCGCAGCAGAGACAGCATTTTCCTGATTACCAATATAGGAAATGGGTGCACCGAAGAGTGCGAGAATTCCATCGCCGATGAACTTATTCACGGTTCCGTTATGATGTTTGATGCAACTTGTCAGGAATGAGAAAAAGTCGTTCAGGAAATCGACTACTTTCGAAGGTTCAAGGGCTTCTGCAATCGATGTGAAATCACGAATATCAACGAACATCACACTAATGATCCGCGTCTCGGCTTCCCGAAGCGGCGTATCATCAGATCGCGACATCAATTCTTCCAATACACGCTCAGGAATATATTTCTGAAAGAGTTTTACGAGCCGTTCCTGATCGAGTACTTTTTGCTGCAATTCCGAAACAAGTCGTTTATTTTTATCCTGAAGCGCATAATGCTCAAATGCTTTATCAAGAGTCATTTTGAGTTCTGCCTCATTCCAAGGTTTTGTGATATAACGATAAACCCTCCCTGTGTTGATCGCTTTGATGATTGCATCAATATCGCTGAATCCCGTCAGTATCATTCGCACTGCATCGGGGCATTCGGGAATAACAGCCTCGAGAAATTGCACTCCTGTCATTTCAGGCATACGCTGATCAGTTACGATCACATGAATCGGAGTATGGCGAATGATCTCCAACCCTTCCCGCGCAGTGATCGCAGTATGAACTGTAAAGTGACGCCTGAATGCGGCGCGAAAGGAAGTTAGGTTCTGCTCTTCGTCATCGACGTAAAGGACATTAAATGGTTCAGATGGATTGAATATATTCATATGAAGATCGAAATATTTAAAATTATGGTTGGGGTTTCTGCAAATCTACCTGGTAGTTAATGACTTACCGCAAATTCTTCTTCAGTGACCGGCAGCTTATTGCTTGGTTGTCTGAGAGGAAGTCGGATAATAAACTCCGTGCCACTTCCCGGTTCACTCAGAACTTCTATATCCCCATTATGTTTTTTGATGATACCATAAGAAATTGAAAGCCCAAGCCCCGTCCCCACTCCGACATCTTTTGTTGTAAAAAATGGATCGAAAATATGTTTGCGGACTTCTTCGTTCATTCCGGTGCCGGAATCCTTAAAATGAATTTCAATATCACCTTGGGAAGTCGTGTTAGTCTTAATGCATATTGTTCCGTTTTCTGGTATAGCCTGAATGGCATTAGACAATATATTCATATATACCTGATTTAACTGCCCGACCATGCATTCGACTTCCGGTACCTTTCCATACTCTTTAATGATCTCAACTCTGCCTTTGTATCTGCTATGCAAAAGCATGAGAGTGGAATCTATACCCTCATGCACATCTGCCATTTTAAGCGTATGCTCGTCAGTTCGGGAAAAATTACGAAGTCCCAGTACGATATCGGCAGTACGCTTGGCTCCTTCTTCGATCCCATCGAGAAGCGCAGTTATTTCCCTGAGTGTATATTCCAGATCAAGATGGCTTTCTGTATCTTTGATCATTGACAAGTCATTTGCAATATCTTTTGATAAAGATAATTGCTGGTAACTGCGAAATATTTCGAGAACTTCGCGTAAATTTCGTCGCAACGGATTAATGTTCGCTGATACAAAGTTGATCGGATTATTAATCTCATGAGCAATTCCGGCTGTCAATAAACCTAATGAAGACATTTTCTCAGATTGTATCAGCTGCCGCTCCGCAGTCTTCAAATCTTTCATTGCATTGTCCAACTTATGATAAGCATTCGCATTATCTAAAGCGACTGCAACATAGAGGGCTAATGATTTCACCATATCTAAATGATAGTTCGTATAAGCATTAGGCCTGTTGCTTGCAACGGTGATAACTCCTGCAATTGCGCCTTTCGTGAACATAGGCACACACATGATAGACTGAGGGAGTTCACCGCGTGCGAACGTCGGATCAAACTCGTTCAGGTACCGGGTATAATTCTGAGTTGCATTGTTCAAAAAAACTTCCTTGCCATGATTGACGACCCATCCAGAAAAAGTCGTCTGAACCCGAAGCGGGACAGAGTATGGTGGTTTGGCTATATGGCGATCCATCGACAAAGAGATATGTAATGTCTCTGTCATCTCTTCAACAATCCCAACTTCCAGCTTGGCTGCATCCATCATAGTGTTCAAGGTTTCATAGAGGCGTGAGGCAATATCATCAAGCTTTAGAGAAGAAATGATCTGCTGCCCAAGTTCACTGACAACAAGCAGGTTATCGTAAGAAAGTTTAAGTTCATTCGCTGTTGATCTATAACCCTGCAGATTGTCCGCTGAAGATTCGAGAACGCGCAAACGTTCGTTCTTTTCCCGAAGCTGGACGAGAACAGTATTAACATTCGAGGCAATTTTTCCGATATCCCCTTCCGCTCCAACANNCTGCAAGCCGTTTCGTCTGTTCAGCAAGTTCTGTGACAGGTGAAATGACTTTTCCATAAAGCTGCGACATGACTATATAAAGAACCAGAGTAGTCGGTATGATCGCAATGGCGATCTGAATCCATGAAGTGGAAAATAAAATCAAGACGAGGAGGACTACTGCAACAACAATGGCTGCAGAAAAGAACAGCAAACGTCGAGTCATATTCATTTCTTTTTGTTCCGATGAATCCACCCGGCCTCGACGAAGCTGAGAATCTGGCATATCCTGAAGAGTAAGAATTTACAAAGTTACTCATTTTTCTACTCTGAAAAGTGAAAACGACTAAAATGAAGCAAGGAAATTAGGGGCATACATAGGGAATTTTTCGTATCTTTGTGTACGATATTCTTTTAGATCAGGCACTCAAAGTATATTTACTTTCAAGTTCATCTGTAAAGAATTCTTATTTGATCAATTGTTCCCATGAGTTTACTTGCGCCGCAGAAGGTTTTTCTTTGTTATCCCGGTTTGGGAAAGCTGGTTCTCGGCACTTCTGATCCGGCAACGATACAACTGGCCGATGATCTAAAT
Source organism: Ignavibacteriota bacterium (assembly GCA_003151215.1). The sequence goes on along the minus strand of PLXB01000487.1, from coordinate 4,635 downwards.
GCTCAGTTGATCCAATATATTACGCCACCTCCGGAAGTTACCAGTATTATATACTCGGAGGCCCTCTCAATATTTCTCTCTTCTGAGTCACAGGACATTGCGCCATTTTTTTTATGGGTGCTTACTCGGGATTCGATTGCTAATCCTCAATCTCTCTCAGAATTGCGATCATGTGCCCGGGCGATAAGCGAAAATAAAACATCTTTAAGAGTATCTTCTGTTATTGAAGAAAATCTGAACCTTCGTCTGCTCCCCCCTGAGATGCTATCAATAAAGAACTACACACTTTTTTCTGCGGATAATGGCTCTCATGCCTCAGAACGAGAAAGCGAAAAGACATATTGGCAATGCGTCGATGATATCGCAAATGATATTGCTCATACCCTGAAGACGGAAAATGTTCTCTCCGGCGCACAGACTCCGAAAACCATCTTCCTTGCACCCGTAATTGCTGATCTTGAATCCTATGCCCGTAATATCCGCCGTGATCTGGAGCATCGTGGAGCTATCGTCTTATCTGTAAACCCCACCCAAGATGAAAATTTCCAAAATAGTATTAAGGCTCAGCTAAAAAACTCTCTGGCATCGATCCATCTGCTGGAGAAAGCAAGCTTTGATTCCTCACATGATAGGCAATCCGGTGATCTTGAATCGCTCAGTATTGCTTTAGAGTATGCCAAATCAAATCCGGAATTCCAAATTTTAACATGGACTCCCCTCCAGCATGAAGACGACAGAACGGAACAATTGATCCTTCAGCTTATCCGAAAACATCAGGAGCTAAGTTCGAATACCGAAGTCGTACAAAATGCGCTGGAAGATTTTAAATCCCTGATCATGGAAAGGTTAGGGAATGTTTCGCGGCTCAGGCATCATACGATAGAAAAAGGGAAACACAAAGAAGTGTACGTAATCTATGACCGTCAGGATGAAGAAGCCACCAAAGCAGTAACCGAATATCTCGGAACATTCGGTATTGATGTTCTGCAAACTTCATTCACAGGAGAGCAGACGAAACTTCGTGAAACCCATAATGAATTCTTGAGACGTTGCGATGCAGCACTGATCATTTATGGAAGAGTTCGGGAGCCGTGGGTGCGAATGAAACAACAGGATCTGTTGCGTGCGGCTGCACTTGGCAGATCGAATCAGATCACAGCGAAGGCAGTCTATCTTTGCCCGCAGATCACCGACGATAAACGCAGATTCAGTGCTCCGGATATGATGATCATAAACGGAGAAGCATCGACAGCAGGGCTTGAGCCATTTCTTAAATCATTGATAGCAGCGTAAGAAAATGGAAACTCCTCAAGGATCTTATTCGCTGAGCCAATCATTGGAGCCTGATCTTCTTTTGAACCCTTTTCCGGGATTGCGTCCGTTCGAAGTTTCCGAGAATTATCTTTTTTTCGGACGAGACGGTCAGGTTGATTCGTTACTCGAAAAATTATCTGAAAATCGCTTTGTCGCAGTCGTAGGAACATCAGGAAGCGGAAAGTCTTCTCTCGTCCGGGCCGGATTGCTTCCTGCTCTTTACGGCGGTTTCATGGTATCGGCAGGTTCGACGTGGCATGTAGCTGTGATGAGGCCTGGAAGCAGTCCCATCAAGAATTTAGCCGAGGCTATTTCCGAGCCGGATGTCTTTGGAACCGATGATACAAAAGATAAAGGCCGACAGCTCAATCAGCGAACCGCTATTCTCGAAACAAGTTCGCTCGGATTAGTACAGGCTGTCCGGCAGGCTGCACTGCCAAAGGATGAAAATCTCCTCATTGTCGTAGATCAATTCGAAGAGCTTTTCCGCTTCAAACAGAATGTTACAATTGCCGATGCTGCGAACGAGGCAGCAGCATTTGTCAAGCTGTTATTGGAGGCAGTACGCCAGCGCGAACTCTCGATCTACGTATTGCTCACATTACGCAGTGATTTTCTTGGAGATTGTGCGCAATTCCGCGATCTTCCCGAAACTATCAATGAAGGACATTACCTTATTCCGCGACTTACCCGTGAGCAGCAGCGCGAAGTCATTTTAGGACCTGTTGCCGTCGGAGGTGGAAAGATCTCGCCGCGCCTTGTACAGCAATTGCTCAATGATCTTGGCGATAGTCCCGATCAGCTTCCGATCCTTCAACATGCGCTTATGCGTTCGTGGGATAAATGGCAGACCGATCATGAAGAAGGGGGACCGATCGATATTAAGCATTATGAAGCGATCGGAAAGATGAGCCATGCTCTTTCCGAACATGCCGATGAAGCATATAATGAACTTCCCGATGACCGCTCCCGAAAGATTTGCGAGATGCTTTTCAAATGCCTGACGATGCGCGGACCGGATAATCGAGGTATTCGCAGACCGACGAAGATCAGGGATATTTGCGCCATTGCCGATGCCACACCGGAAGAGGTTATCCGAGTCGTAGAGTATTTTCGAAAGACAGGACGCTCGTTTATCATGCCTCCTCATACCGTGGAATTACATCCGGACACCGTTCTCGATATTTCACATGAAAGCCTGATGCGCGTATGGGACAGATTGGTCGAATGGGTAAATGACGATGCCGATTCTGCCGATATGTACTTGCGCCTTGTCGGAAGTTACGAACTTCACGAAAAAGAACAGGCAGGATTCTGGCGGGATCCGGAATTGCAGCAAGCGCTTAACTGGCAAAAAAAACATCATCCCAACGCAGCGTGGGCTTTCAGGTTTTCTCCGGCATTTACCGAGGCAATGGGATTCCTCGATGATAGCTTGCTGTGGCGCAAGCGCGAGGAACGCGAAGCCCGCCGCCGCAAAGGTATATTCAATGCTTTTATTGCAGCCTTCCTTGCCTTTGCCTGCGTCCTGACGGTATGGGCTTTATCGGAGCGAAGTTCTGCAACGACCAGCGCCGAAGCCGCCATCGTACAGGGAAAAAATGCCGAAGCACAGAAAAAGATCGCAGAGAACGAGAAGCAGCAAGNNCAAGCCGAACAAAGCGCTGTAATAGCTCAGGAGCAAGAGCAAAAAGCCGAAGCGGCAAAAAATGAAGCAGATAAGCAGAGAAAATTTGCCGAGCTGCAATCTCTCGAAGCGCTCATACAAAAACAAAAAGCCGATGTTTCCCGCTCCGATGCCGAACAAGCCAGCCTGATGGCAAATGAGCAGCGCGCCGCTGCACTCCGGCAAAGCCAGGTCGCAGATAGTCTCAAGGATATGGCAGAGCATTCGGCGCAGGCCGTTTCGCGGCTGAGGCTCCTTTCCATTGCAAAAGCGCTTGCCATCAAAGCCGAGCATCTGCAAACCAATGATCGTGAACTTGTTTCACTGCTCGCGCTTCAGGCATATCAATTTTCCAGTAATAACGGCGGCGCATCAATGGAGCCCGATGTCTACGGTGCGCTTAACCGTGCCAACAGATTAGTCAATGCTGATCGACTCACACTGAGCGGTCAGCATTCCGGAAATGTCAGAAGCGTCGCCTATCTAAAATCGGGCGATGTTATCTCATCGGGAAGCGATGGAAAGGTCATTCGGTGGAAACGCGGCGGCACATCTGAAAAACTTGCACAATCCGTATCCGGTATCCGGACGATTGCCGTTAGTCCCGACGAGCGCTTTCTTTGTTACACCGGGAATGATTCGGTGATGCATCTTTATGAATTTTCTTCCGGCAAGCATACCATCATTCATACGGGTATTTCCCATATTACTCAGGCTGCATTTATTTCGGATCAAACACTTGTCGTCCTGAATAATACCGGAGATCTGGAAATTGCATCGGCTTCGCAGAGAACGCCGATTGTATCGAACTCGGTATCGAAAGTAAAATGCTTTGCTCTTAACTCCGCATCAAAGCTTATTGCCGCAGGATTTGAAGATGGAAGTATAACCATCTGGGATGCTGCCTCACCGAATGCGCCCATACGTTCGCTTGCTCCTGCAAATGCTTCCGTCATTGATCTCTGTTTTTCGCCGAATGGCGATAAGCTTGCCGGCGGTACGGAAAACGGATTACTTTGCCTCTGGGAGGCCGGACTTAGCGGAGCAAAGCCGCGAACGATCTCTACCAACGGATCGCCGCTTCGCTCGGTAGCCTATAGCCCGGATGGCGACCAGATCGCTGCCGGAAGTTCGGACGGGAAGATCCGCATCTGGAATCCGGAAAAGCTTGGCGAGCTTCCGCTTACCGTGGCATTCGATGCGAATTGGATCTGGCAGATTGCCTTTAATAATAACGGCTCCGAACTTGCCGCCGCTTCAAGCGATCATAGCGTGCAGCTTATTCCCACTCATGCTTCCTCGCTGATCGAGCAGATCACGCCGCGCCTGAGGCGCAATCTCAATAAAAAAGAATGGGATGAATATATCGGCAATGACATTCCCTACATGAAGACTCTCCCCGATCTCAGCAGTTCGAGCGAATGAGAATTTGCAAATAACTCTTCAGTAGGACGGACTTCAGTCCGTCCTTCATTCCCTCCCAATTTTACATTTTACATTTTTAATTTTACATTTTCGCGAAGCGAATAACCTTCCCTCCCAGCCGCGCGAAGTATATGCCTGAGGGATATTTCTGCATATCAATATGAAGCGATGCCTGCCCTGCCGGAAGCTCCCGGCGCAGAACCGATCTGCCAAGCGCATCGAAGAGTTCG
>PLXB01000394.1 GCA_003151215.1 Ignavibacteriota bacterium | reverse complement strand
TATGCGGCTCGATCCGAGACTAAAGAGAAGTGCGATGGATATCATCGCACAGTCAAGTGCCGAAGAATTGAAACATATCTTCGGGACTTATGGCGAAGAACCGATGAGCGGCAGAATAGCAAGATGGATCGTCGGGGCAAGAGATATCAAAGCGATTAAGACAACGCATGAACTTGCTGCAATAGTAGCGAAAGGTATTCGCGAAGATAAAAAGAATTCAACTCTTTCGCGAATATTCCAGGCACTGCGTATTGAGGTCAACGATGAACTTGGAAGTTTGCGTTCATCGCTTGAGCAGGCAATGGACCTGCTCAGAGGCGGGGGAAGGATAGTTGTTGTCAGCTATCATTCGCTGGAAGATAGAATAGTAAAGGATTTTTTTGCAGCACATGCAAAGCCGAAAGTTGTAGCAGGCTCGCTCGAATCATTGCGCCAGAGTATCGATGAGGATAAAGCTCTTTTGAAGCTTTTGACAAAGAAGCCGATCGTCCCTTCCGAGGAAGAGATAGAAGCAAATCCGAGAGCGCGAAGTGCAAAGATGAGAGTAGCAGAAAAGAAATAAGTATTGCCCCATGACTCAGATAGCTTTTACACCACGAATAAATGCAGCCCCTTCGCGAGGGGCTTTAGGCGTTAAGCAGGGTCTGCATGAAAGGGAAAGATACGAAGAATTTTTGGATCCGGAGTTTCTTGACGAGGCTACTGACATTCCCGAGAAGAAAAAACCGAAAGGCGAAACGCTTGAAAAGGTAGTTAAGCGCATTCCGACATTTTACGTAATCATCTTCTTCAGTGTTTTTACGGCTTGCGCAGTACTTATCATTTGGAATACGCTTCAAGTCAATAGATTGACCTACGATAAATCGAAACTCGAAGGAAAGATCGAACAGACCAAGCAGCGCATCATCAAGTTGAAAGCACAGGAAATGCAGCTCTCGGCGCCCGATAGAGTACGCGATATTGCCAAAGGTAAATTTGGAATGCTCGAAGCCAATGGCATTGATGAATTTTTGATTAAATAATTCAGGTGTTAAGACAGGCTCACGTGCCGGTCACAATAATGGAGAAAACACGAACCGTGCGTTCGTACGAAAAAGGTTATAATAGTGCGACTCCGCTTGAACGCCCGACAGGCGTGAGGAATCCTTCGTCCTTCGCCAGAGAATCAACGAATGGTTACCAATCTGAATCCGGAAGATCATCACGGTATGATCCATCTCTCGAATCCCAGACTCCGTCTTTCAAGCCTAAAAAATGGCATCAAAAAATAATCGAGCGATTCTTCGCAGCACCGGTGCCGAAGGATCCGATGGCAAGCAACAGCAGGCTTTACATAGTACTCGCAATTTTCCTCGTCGGCTTTTGTGCAGTCATCGGAAAGCTTTTCAAAGTGCAGGTTCTTGAGCATGATACGCTGAGCGAACAGGCAGTAAGTCAATATCAGATGCAGGTCAGTCTTCCGGCAAGACGCGGAGTCCTGCGCGATCGCAATGGTATCATTCTGGCGAGCAATGCATTCGTCGTGAAATTCGCATTTGATCCGAACGAGATAAAAAATAAAGCGGCAGTAGCAACTGCATTCAGTACGGTCTTTGGAAAACCAAAAGAATATTACAATGCTTTTTTGCGCGATACGGCACGGCACTATATAGTCGTAGAAAAAGAAGTACCACAGGAGATCGCTGCAAAGCTCGATGCTATCAAAGAGCGCGGCGTGATGCGAGAAACCGATGAGCGCCGGCATTATGCTTTCGGAACAAGGGGTTCGCATATTCTCGGATTTGCAAGTAAAGATGGACGCGGCTTAGCAGGTTTAGAATTATTTGACGATAAAATGCTGCGCGGTGTCGATGGAGTTGCCATCATGCAGCGTGACGGCAAAGGATTTCGCAGACCTGATGTTGATTACGATCAGATCCCCCCCACTAACGGTGATGATCTGACACTTACCATAGATGAAGCCTTGCAATCCGTAACGGAAAATGCGCTCAGAGCCGGAGTTCAAAAAGCCAATGCAGAGGCAGGGATTGCAATTGTCCTGAATCCGCGGACCGGAGAAATTTTATCACTTGCAAATATGCCGGATTTTAATCCGAATGATTTTTTCTCAGCTTCGAACGATATGCTTCGCAATCGTGCAATTACCGATGCATTCGAACCCGGATCGGTAATGAAAGTTCTGACTGCAGCGATCGCACTTAATGACAAAGCCTGGAAGCCGGATGATAAAGTCGATGCACAGGGCGGCACATGGGCTATTGAAGGCGGTGCGAAGATCAAGGATACTCATGAGTATGGCGTACTGACTTTCAGACAAGCATTGGAAAAATCAAGCAACGTCTGTTTTGCAAAAATTTCCGATAGGCTTGATCGGAGACGATTTTATAAGTACATGCGCGATTTCGGTATGAGCGTACTATCCGGAATCGATCTGCCGGGAGAGATTAAAGGAAGTCTGCATAAGCCGGATAAATGGAGCGTGAATTCGAAGCGTTACGTCGCATTCGGATATGAGATGACGGCAACGCCGATACAACTTGCGATGGCATACGCAACGGTTGCAAATTTCGGTGTAATGATGAAGCCTTATATCATCTCGAAAAGAACGAATGCAAAAGGGGAAGTATCGGAGATCCATCCTCAGGAGATCCGCCGCGTCGTCAGCGAAGAGACGGCAAAGACGCTGATCGGCATCATGTGCGGAGTCGTGGATTCCGGCACCGGTACATCGACGAAGATCAAAGGAATCAATATTGCCGGCAAAACTGGCACAGCACAGCAATTTGTCGCCGGGCATTATTCGAAAGAACATTATACGTCCAGCTTTATCGGATTCTTTCCAGCAGAAAAACCGGAGTATGAAATTCTGGTGATCATGCGCTCGCCGAAAAATGGATATTATGGCGGTGCTGTCAGCGCTCCGGTATTTAAAGAGATCGCTATGTCGATTCTCGAACAGAACGGGAAGCTGCCTCTTGATGCCCGTTCACAATCACAGATCGCTCTGGCATCGCCCGTCGTCGAAGACGGAGGACTTGTTGAAATAGATGGTACTGTCATGCATACGCGTGACCATGATGATGACCGCGAAATACCTGATGTCAGAGGATTACCGCAGGATGTCGCCCGCTCGACTCTTGCAGCTCAGGGTTTTACAATAGTCAATAGCAGCTCCACCGGGGTGGTCGAGCGCATTACACGATTTGGTGGTGATTCTGTCCGATTCATTCTTCGCCCGTCGAACGCTGAAACAGAGACTTCAAAACCTACTGGTGAAAGCCGGTTAGTGGAAGTTCCTGATTTCTTGCAGATGCCGATGGCGCGGGCAATGAAATTCGGAACAGCGAGCAATGTTCGCGTTCATCTTGTCGGAGATGGTAAAGTCGAAAGACAATTTCCGGAAGCCGGTGCGAAGATCGATTCGAAAAATCCCACGGTAACGCTCTTTGGCGACGAATAGAGAAGTGTTTTTTCAGGATGCATTAGCACATACTGCAGCCCAAAAAGAGCATCACGTCTATGATCACGGCAAAGTTCAGAAGGGATGACGGAAATTTATTTCTTGGAAGCATCCGTACAAAAGCAATGTTCTTTGAAAAATGAAATTCAGTGAGCTCACGCGGCAACGAGAGATCGGTGTCCTCGCCTTTACAGGCTTGAAGGACGCCGATCTCTCTGACCCGCATTATGATTCAAGAAACGTCAAACACGGCTCGACCTTTTTTGCAATAAAAGGATTCGCAGCCGATGGGCATTCTTTCATTCAAAGCGCAATAGAAAAAGGCGCGAATACTATTGTACTTGAAGATGGCACAGCTTTTAGTGAAGCAAAAGCCATCAAGAAAAACATTAATCGTATTCTTGTAACAAGTTCTCGTAAATCACTTGCCATTATTTCTGAAGAAATATTCGGATCTCCTTCGAAAAAAATAAGACTTATAGGAGTTACCGGCACAAATGGGAAAACGACGACTACGAGCCTCATCAAACAAATATTAGAGTGGCGCGGCGTGAAGTGTGGCTTGATCGGCACGATCGGAGTTTATATCGGCAATGAATTTATTCCCGGCACGCATACAACACCTGAGTCAAGAGATATTTCGGAGTTACTTGCGAAAATGGTCAAGCGGAATGTCACGACCTGCGTCATGGAAGTAAGTTCGCATTCAATTGTCTTAGAGCGCATCGCGGCGCTTGACTTCGATATTGGCGCCTTTACTAATCTTACGCAGGATCATTTAGATTTCCATGAGACGATGGAAAATTATGCTGCTGCAAAACAAAAGTTTTTTTCCGGATTAAAAGAGACGGCAGTTGCGATAACCAATGCCAGAAGTGATTACGGAGAGTTTATGACCGAACATTGTATTGCGAATGTTCATTCATACGGTTGCGATGATGGGACTAAATTCGGTAATGCCGATCTCGTTGCATCACCTATTGATTACTCATTACGTGGAACGTCATTCACAATCAAGAAAAGGTATTCTGATGAACAAACAGTATTTCAGAGTAAGCTTGTTGGGAAATTCAATGTCGAAAACCTGCTGGCGGCAGCTTCAGCTCTCTACTTCGGCGTCGAGGGATTTTCGCTCGAGGTCCTCTCGCAAGCGGTTCCGGGCATTCGTCCGGTGCGCGGCCGGTTCGAGCAGATAGAACTGCCAAACAGTGGGCTTGCTATTATTGATTATGCACACACGCCCGATGCATTGGAAAATGTTTTGCTTACAATTCGCGCATTAGATCTGAATACAAAAATCACAACGGTCTTCGGCTGCGGCGGAGATAGAGACCGCTTGAAGCGTCCGAAAATGGGTGCAATCGCCGATAGACTTTCGAATGCCGTCATCATTACCAATGATAATCCAAGATCGGAAGACCCGCATGCCATAGCACATGACATCATCCAGGGAATTCCGATGAAGAAGAGAGTAGATACAGAAATTATTTTAGATCGTGCTGAAGCAATTAAAACGGCTCTTAATGTATCAGGTGAAGATGATGTGATCCTGATCGCCGGAAAAGGGCATGAGGATTACCAGATCCTCGGAAAAGAGAAAATACATTTTGATGATCGGGAAGTAGTTCAAAGTTGGATAGAAAATAATCATTAATGTCATTGTGAGGAATCTGCGAAGCAGATGACGAAGCAATCTAAAATATTAAATGTTATGACCATCTTCAGGTTTTTAGATGGCTTCGTCGGACTAAAGTCTTCCTCGCAATGACAAGTTAAATAAATAAACTGTGAACCTCACAATAAATGATCTATTAAGCATGACTCGAAAAAGCGAGCATGGGATCTCGAAGCTTTCTCCGAAGCTGAAGATCCATGATATATCTACCGATTCTCGCTCCATTAAAAAAGGAGATCTCTTTGTCGCGCTTCGCGGCGAGAAATTTGATGGACATGAATTTATATATGCAGTTCAAAAGCAGGGAGCGATTGCAGCCATCGTTGATGAAAAATGGTATAGAAGTGCGGCGAAGAAAAAACAAACTATTAAACTTCCACTGCTGGTAGTAAAAAATACGCTTGATAGTTACGGCGATCTTGCCAATATTTACCGGAAAAAATTTAGCATCCCCATTCTCCTGGTAGCAGGGTCTAATGGCAAGACAACGATGAAGGAAGTAATCAGCCATGTTCTCGGAACGTCGTTCAACGTACTGAAGACAGAGGCAAATTACAATAATCACGTTGGCTTGCCGAGGATGCTATTCCGATTGCGTCCGAATCATGAAATCGCAGTGCTCGAGATCGGTACGAATCATCCCGGCGAGATCGAATGGCTTACGAAATGCGCCGAACCTACGCACGGGCTCATTACCAATATCGGCAGAGAGCATCTTGAATTTTTCGAAGATTTAAAAGGAGTGGCGAAAGAAGAACTCACACTCTTTGATGTTTTGGCAAGAAAAAAAGGATTTATCTTTATAAACAATGATGATAAGATCCTTGCTAAAGAGAAGAAAAGATTTCAGGGAAGAAATATTTCCTTCGCAGCAAAGACGAAGGCAGATGTGCAGTCGAATGATCTCGGCTTTTCGACTAACGGGCAACGAAATATCGAAATACTGATCGAAACCAAGCGTTTTCAAATAGTGACACATCTCATCGCCGATTATGCTCCGTCACTGATCGCAGGGACAACTGCCGTTGCCTCGTATTTCGGACTGACGAGTGTAGAGATAAAAAAAGCTGTTAACAGTTATAGACCTCATTCCAAGCGTATGGAGATCGTGAAATTTCACGGAGTAACGTCGATCGACGACAGTTACAATGCAAACCCCGAATCATTCCTCGCAGCCCTAGAAACTCTGAAGAAGATGCCTGTTAAGGGAAGGAAATATGTTGTTGCAGGAGATATGTTCGAATTGGGAAATACTGCGGAGCGGGAACATCAATTGCTCGGCAAGGCAATGGCAACATATAAATTTGGCGGCTATTATTTTACCGGTAAAGCAATGAAGCAGGCTTTTGCAGCCCTTGTTAACTCGAATAAAAATCTTCATGCTTCCTATTACTCTTCTAAGGAAGATATTGTAAACGCGCTCGGATCAATCCTGAAAAAAGGAGATGTGATCCTTGTCAAAGGATCGAGGGGGATGAAGATGGAAACGGTCATTGAGCAATTACGAATTAGAGATCACGAACCCGTATTTAATTCGTAATTCCTAATTCGTAATTAAAGAAGAAGATGCTCTACTATTTATTCAACTGGATCAACCGTACCTTTTCGCCTCCGGGCGGTGAGCTTATCCGGTATATCACGTTTCGTTCGGCAGTGGCAGCACTCTCGGCGTTGGCGATCAGTCTATTTATCGGACCGAAGATCATCAAACGTTTGGTCGAACTCGGAATCAGCAATATAGGTAAGACGGAAGCTCCAAAAGACCATCTCAAAAAAGCCGGAACACCAATGATGGGCGGACTGATCATTCTTGCCGCAACACTCGGGCCAACACTTCTCTGGGCAGACATCGGAAATCTTTTCATCATTCTGATCTTTCTCGCAACGCTCATTATGGGTGGGATCGGATTTCTTGATGATTATCTGAAGATCGTGAAGAAGAAAAAGAAAGGATTGATCGCGCGCTGGAAACTTGTCGGTCAGGTTTCAGTTGGGCTTTTAGTAGGTGTAACGATCATGCTGTCCCCTCATCTTTTCCCGGATATTACTACGGCAACGACGATGCCGTTTTTCAAAAATCTTGTTTTTGACTTTGGTAAAATCTTCTATATACCATTTGTCATATTGGTCATTACGGCAACTTCAAATGCCGTTAACCTGACTGATGGGTTAGATGGCTTAGCAGCAGGCACTGTTTCGATTGCCTTCATAGGTATCATGGCAATTGCTTATTTCTCCGGAAATTTACAACTGAGCGAATACCTGAACATCCCTTATCTCAAAGGAGCCGGTGAGCTAACCGTCTTTTGCGCTGCACTTGTTGGTGCGTCCCTCGGATTCCTGTGGTTCAATGCATATCCTGCCCAAGTGATCATGGGAGATACAGGGTCGCTGGCTTTAGGAGGAGCAATGGGAACAATGATGGTGCTGGTGAAAAAAGAATTTGTTCTTCCGATCATCGGCGGCATCTTCTTCATCGAATCACTTTCAGTGATCTCGCAAACACTTTACTTCAAATACACACNNTTTCGGCGAAGGAAAACGAATTTTTAAGATGGCACCGATCCATCATCACTTCGAACTTATCGGTTGGGCAGAACCGAAGATCGTAACACGAGCTTACATCGTCGCAATTTTGCTTGCGATTCTGACGTTGGCAACATTTAAGGTGAGATAGTTTTTGAGTTGAAAAAAATATTTTCAAATATTGTCTTCTTCTTTGTTACTGGAATGATGGCAATTTTGTCATCATGCGCCCCGACTTATATCCCTAATAAAATGCATGCTCCTTTCTTTCATAAACAAGGAGAAATAGAGGCTGAAGTCGCCTTGAATAACGGACTTGGAATTGAATACGGCGCCGGGTATGCGTTGACGAGCCACGTCGCTGTCATTGCTAATGGGAACCTGAAGTTGATTAAAACTCAGGATAGTAATTATTCGAGAAATCGATTTATTGAATCTGGCATTGGATACTTTGACAAGATTGGTAAAAATGGGGTATTTGAGATATATGCAGGTGCGGGATGGGGGAAATCAGATGCTTTGGCAATAGATGATTACAATGGGCACTACGGTGAGTCAGACCAGCATTTAACAGAAACATCAGGAAATTATTTTCGAATTTTTATGCAACTTGAATTAGGTCTTTCGTTTGGCGGTAAAAGCGAGTTGAAAGACAATAGCTTTGAAATAGGGATTATTTATCGTCCTGTTTATGTATCGATGTTAAAATATCGTAAAGATGATATTACCATTACATCCGGTACTGATATAATTACAGATGGAACTCCACATGCTTTTCTAAATGAATTTGGAGGATTTTACCGTTTGATGTTTAAGAATCTTGGACTTGAGCTACAATCCGGATTCTCTTTCCCCCCAGGTAATATCGGCTTCGAAAGCGGTTTTTTCATAGCGAGCATTGGAATTATATATAGAAATTAATAAAGACTTATGCAAACACGCGGCAAACGCTTTTCCGTGCTTGGCGCGGGGAATCGCCCTTTCAGGGCTTTTAGATTTTTGTTTTATTCATACCCAAGGTTTCCGTCCGCCGAGGCGGACTTCACCTTGGGCTATAGGTACTTCGTCCCTTCGGGACTTTCGGAAGGCGATTCAATGGCGAGGCGCAATGTTCCCAAGTCGCGGAGCGACACAGTACCCATAGCCCAGAGTGCAGCGAAGCGGAACTCTGGGAGAGAAACAGAATATGAATTGTTAAGCCCTGAAAGGGCGGAGTAGCTTGTAACTTTGTACTGAGATGATGTGTCTTTAAGGATAATGAAACTCATCATTTTCTTTGGAGTTATGCTGCTCATGGGTCTCTCCTCATGCGTACAGCCTGTTTATTATCCGAATAAAATTCAAGTGCCGATGCTCAGCCGGCAGGGCGAGATGTATATAAACGCTTCAGGCGATGCTGGATCGGCAGGCGGCTCAGGCTGGAATGGTGCAGTTGCTATTGCACCTTTGAAATCTATCTATATCGAAGCAGGGGGGAATTTTGTCCCAGCTGGAAGGAATTTTGCCCCTCCTGTGATTGGTTCGTCTCAACCAGACTATACGACAAAATTTGGATATGGAAGTGTAGGGTTATTTAAATATTTTACTCCTAATTTTGGTATAGATGGAGAAATAGGGTATGGGAAAGGCACAACGGAAACTTACGATGCCCCGGGTGACTATATCTATGGGGAAGGTACAAAGGGATACGATCATTCCACAGTCGCCTATGATCGTTTTCATATTCAGGGAGGTTTTAATTTTCGAACGAACACCCAGGGTGATGAGAAAGCAGATCCATGGCGTACGGCTATTTTTGAAGGGGCAATAACGGAAAGAATATCATTTCTTTATACGACGAACTATACAATCGATCACTTTGATAGTTCGAGAACATATTTATCTTCAACTCCAAAAAATTACAGCAATACTTTTTTAGAGACCGGTTTCACATTCAGGGGTGGTGTTGAACATTTGATGCTCGAATTGCAATTTGGTTTTTCAACTGTTCTTGAGAATCAAGCTATCATTCCGTATGATGGACTGATTCTTTCAGTAGGAATAGTATCTCGCTTTTAAAAATTATAATCCATGCAAACACGCGGCAAACGCTTTACCGTGCTTGGCGCGGGAAAATCGGGTCTTGCAAGCGTGAGGCTCCTCCTCAAACACAGAGGGAAAGTATTCGTCTCCGATTCACAGAAAGAATCGAAAGCCATCGAAGCGAAGAAAGAACTTTATGAGCTTGGCGTTCCCTATGAATTCGGACAGAATTCTCATAAAGTCCTGGAAGCAGATATGATAGTCATTAGTCCAGGTGTTCCGGTTACTATCCCGATATTAGACCTTGCCAGATCAAAAAATATTCCGATCATCGGCGAAATAGAACTTGCCTCGCAATTTGCAGAAGCACCTATTGTCGCAATAACCGGTACGAACGGGAAAACGACAGCAACGACTTTGACCGGAGAGATCTTTAAGGACGCAGGTTGGAATACCATAATAGCAGGGAATATCGGTACGGCATTTGCTGATGTTGTGGAGAATGCAATTAGCGAAAAGGCAGTGAATGTACTTGAAGTTTCCAGCTTCCAGCTCGATACGATAAAAGATTTCAGACCGAAGGTTTCTGCGCTGCTTAATATCACGCCCGATCATCTTGATCGCTATAAGAATTACGAAGCGTATATTCAATCAAAGTTTCGGATCACGGAAAATCAGAAAGGACATGACGTCTTCATTTATAATCATGACGATGAAGTGGTCAGAAGTTTTGCTGAGACTGTCAATGTCAGAGGTTTTGGTTTCTCCATCAAAGAAACTCTGAAGCAGGGTGCGTTTCTCGCAGATGACATAATGGTTGTCAAGTTACCAAGAGAACGGGAAGAAGTTATTGATCGAAGTGCAATAGGTATTCCCGGTCCGCATAATCTGATGAATGCAATGGCGGCAGTTCTTATTGCCCGTTCAATGGGAATCGAATACGAAAACATTCGTAAAACGCTTACTCGATTCAAGGGGGTGGAACACAGAATCGAATTTGTGAGGGAGTTGGGTGGAGTTAAATATTACAACGATTCGAAAGCGACGAATGTCGATTCCTTAAAATATGCTTTGCAAAGTTTTCAGGAGCCGATCATACTTATTGCCGGCGGCAAAGACAAGGGAAATAATTATTCTCCGATCAAGGATTTTGTACAAACGCATGTCAAAGCTATTGTTACTATTGGTGATGGTGCGAAAAATATCGAGAAGGCATTTAAGGGTATCGTGGCGCTTCATCCTGCCGAATACTCGATGGAGAAGGCAGTAGAGATTGCGAAGTCGTTATCTGGAAAAGGCGATGTCGTACTTCTTTCCCCTGCTTGTGCAAGCTTTGATATGTTTGATAATTACGAGCATAGGGGGGGAGTATTTAAAGAGATTGTAAATAAATTATAGAAAGGAAACATGAAACCACGCAAGACTGCAGACATCAGTCTATTTCTTACCGTCACAGGGCTGCTGCTGGCTTCACTTGCATTCGTCTATACTGCAAGTGCATCATTCAGTGTTGCGAAGACTGCAACGAGTGAAGGAATGCTTTTTAAGCATGCGACGAAAGTCATCCTTGCCATTGCTGCAATGCTGATCTTTACGAAAATCGATTATCATAAATATGAGAGGCATACGAAGTGGCTGATGCTGCTTTCGATTCTTTTTCTCGGAGCGGTGCTTGTTGTCGGGCACACAGAGTTAGGAGCAAAACGCTGGCTGCCACTTGGCCCGTTCTCTTTCCAACCTTCGGAGTTTGTAAAGATAGCTTTGGTCTTGCATATTGCCGCACTCTGCGCCGCAAAAAAAGATTACATCGGAGATTTCAAGAAATCGTTCTTGCCGATGATGATCTGGACTGGCGTTGCTGCCATTCTGATTGCCAAACAGCCGAACATGTCGAACGCAGCAGTGCTTATGCTTCTGACCTTTGGCATTATGTTCGTTGCACAGATGCCGGTAAAGTACATGATCAGTACCGGAGTGCTTGCAATTGTAGGTGGAGGTATTTATCTGATGACGGCCTGGTACCGCGTTCAGCGCATCCTTGCTTTTATGGGACATGATAACGAGCATACTTCGCGCATAGCTTATCAAACGACGCAGGCCATGATCGCGCTTGGAAATGGAGGCTTGTTTGGAGTTGGCATAGGTCAATCGCGGCAAAGAGATTTCTACTTACCGGAATCCTACGGAGACTTTATTTACTCGGTGATAGGCGAAGAGTACGGATTTATTGGAGCGGCATTTTTGCTGATCGTTTTCGCCTTTATTATCATCCGCGGCATTCAGATCGCTAAACATGCGCCCGATCCGTTCGGAAGATATATTGCCTTCGGTATTACAATGATGCTTGGAGTAAACGCACTCATCAATGCTCTTGTTAATTCAGGGCTGATGCCCGTGACCGGATTGCCGATGCCATTTGTCAGTTACGGCGGAACAAGCATGATCTTCAGCGCAGCGGCAGTAGGAATTTTACTGAACATTTCAAAATATACGGAGATGCTTCCGAATCCGAAAAAGATGAGATCATCTCTGAGATTTTCATGATGAAACAGAAAACGATCGTCATAGCTTCAGGCGGAACAGGCGGACATCTCTATCCGACTATTGCCGTTGCCGAAGAGATCAGAACAAGCTATCCGGAAATACGAGTCGTATTTATCGGAACTCCAGATCGTATAGAGGCAAAGGAAGTGCCGCGCGCAGGATTTGAATTCCGGTCCATCGAGATCAGCGCTCCTGGAAAATCTTTTCCGCAGTTGCTAAAATTTCCTTTGCAGTATCAGCGTGCATATCGGAGATCACAAGGTATCTTGGATGAACTTGATGCTGGTGCATTCTTAGGCGGTGGTGCATATTTAAGCGTACCTGCAGCATTCGCTGCAAGAAAGAAGCGAATACCAATTGCACTTCTTGAGATAAATGCAATTGCAGGTAGAGCAAATAAACTGATTGCGCGGAGTGCAGATAAGATATTCCTAAGCTACCCGGAGACTCTTGCAGAATTTGCAAACATCCCGCGCACGAAGATCGTAGTTGTCGGCACGCCCGTTCGCAACTCACTTGAAGTAAATCTGTTGGATCAAGCCACTGCCAGAAAACATTTCGGGATCGATCCGAATAGAAAAACACTCCTTGTTTTCGGTGGTTCGCTTGGCGCCCGTTCCCTTAATGATTCGATGAAAAGATCGGCTAAGAAATTTTTAGAATCGGGGATGAATGTGATATGGCAGACAGGTGGGGCAGCGAATATTTCTGAAATTCAGAAAGAATTCCCATCGGAGAGCAATATTTGTATCACAGAGTATATCACGGAAATGCCGATAGCATATGCCGCCGCAGACCTTATCGTCTCACGCGCAGGTGCATCAACTCTTGCCGAACTTGCAACGCTCCTCAAGCCTGCTATCCTTGTGCCGTATCCTCTGGCAGTGAAGAATCATCAGGAGATCAATGCCAGAGCCTATGAATCTTCCGGCGCTGCGAAGGTCATTCGCGATTCAGATCTTACTTCATTGCTGGAACCGGCAGTTCTTGAACTCATGGCTGACGATGCCAGGCGAATGGCAATGTCAGAAAAAATGCGAACAAGGGAGAACATTACTGCACGAAATGTTGTAGCACAATGGTTAGTGCAGCATTGNNTCACAACACATTCAGCTATAATTACCGCTTTCTCTACCAGTCGATCGTCGTCTATGCCATGACGCTTGCCTGCTATATCCTTATACGGGGATTACTGATCGAGAAAGAATTCACGCATATTTTCCGCGACCCCGTTATTTATCTTTTATGCGCCATCATTATTTTTTCTTCACTTGCGGTGATCTATAATGCCATTATGAGGCGGCGCATCGAGATCGCAAGCGATAAAATTTATTTGCGCGGCGCATTGCGCGAGATGACCATTGATAAAGAAAACGTTCGCAGCATCCGCATAAGTATCGAACGGCAGCGGGGATTCATTCATAATACGCGCATCATCAAGATCTTCTTAAAAGACAGGCGCAATCCGGCGCGGATCAGGACCTATAATTTCGAGCGTAGTGATGAGCTTTACAGCGCGATCAAAAAGTGGGCCGGCGAGCTNNCAAACGCAAAGGGAGGCAGGCATAGTGTCCGGTGTGCACTTTATCGGGATCGCAGGTGCAGGTATGAGCGGACTTGCAGAAGTTCTGCTCGAGCGCGGGACAAAGGTCTCCGGCAGCGATCTTGCAGAATCGGATAAGACGAAAGAACTCCGTAAACTTGGTGCAAAAATATTTATCGGTCATAATGCCAAAAATATTCCGGAAGAAACTGAGCTTGTCGTATATACCTCTGCAATAAAATCCCATAAGAATGCCGAATTTGAAGAAGCAGAAAAAAGAGGAATTAGAACAATTAGACGCGCCGAATTTTTAGGAGAATTAACCAAAGATCATAAACTTATTGCTGTTGCCGGAACGCATGGCAAGACGACGACGACTTCGATGATCGCACATATTCTCATCGAAGCAGGGCTTGATCCTCTCGTCTCTGTAGGCGCCCGTGTCCGGGAACTTGGGATGAAGAACGCACTTTCAGGCGGCGGAAATCTTGCTATCGTCGAAGCCGATGAATACGACAAAAGTTTTTTAGCATTATCTCCGTTCATTGCCGTTCTGACAACGCTCGAACCGGAGCACCTTGATATTTACGAAGATATTGCCGATCTTCAGAATGCCTTCATAAGCTTTGCCAATCAATCAGCTCAACCTGGGGAGCCTGGATTTGCAATAGTCAACATTGATGAGCAGCCGTTACGGGAAATTCTGGGTAGATTGAATAAACGAATCGTCACATTTGGAATTTCCTCCCCCGAAGCAAAATATCGGGCGGCAGAAATTCATGCCGAAGGTTTAGGAACACTGTGTATTATCCACCGCGGTGGAGATACAGTCGGAGAATTATCGCTGCTGATTCCCGGCGAACATAATATTAAAAATGCATTGGCAGCTATCGCCGTAGCGGAAGTTCTCGCTATTCCTTTTGAGATCGCGCGGAATGCACTGGCGACGTTTATAGGTGCCGAACGCAGAAGTGATATTATCGGCGAGGCAAATGGCATTCTTGTCATCGATGATTATGCGCACCATCCGTCGGAGATACGTGCAACCCTTTCTGCGCTTCGCTCCGGTTATCCCGGAAGGAGGGTCGTTGCTGCATTCCAGCCGCATACCTATACGCGGACGAGGGATTTCGCAAGAGACTTCGGAGGTGTATTTGCAGAATATGCTGACGTTTTAGTACTTTTAGATGTTTACCCAGCTCGTGAAGAACCGATAGCCGGCGTTTCAAGTACCCTAATCCTCAATGCTGCGCGCGATGCTGGAATGACCGAATGCAGTATCATAGGAAGTCTTGAGGATCTTCCCGAAGCGCTTTCATGTATATCGAAGAAAGGTGATATCCTCATTACACTCGGCGCCGGATCGATAAATGAGGCTGCTCCGAAAATTTTTCGTATCGTTAAAGAACGAAATTGGACCTCCGGGAAAAGCGGAGTTACTACGAAATTGAAGTATCGAGAGAAAATTGTCTAGCCGATGCAAAAGGCAAATAAAAAATTTATTACTGTTTCCTGGAGAGCGGGTCGCGAACCGGTGGACGATATGTTCTGGTGTGAAGCCGAATACGACGGCGTATGGACAAATATCACAACTATTGACCGGCTGCGTTCTCGCCGCGAAGTGGTCGAGCGCATTTGCGATCTTGAAAACGCCATTGTCGGTTTCGATTTTGCCTTCAGTTTTCCAAAGCCATTTATTGATTTTCTTCATGGCGAAGAAATCGGAAGCGGATGGTTAACGCTTGCAAAAAAAATTCGTGAAGATCTGAAGAAGAATACCGACGACGGAGTCCGCCTTTGGATCGAGCGCATGGGGAAATATCGTGAATCGCATCTTGAATCTGCGGAGGATGCAGATCGTTTTCCCCGACGGAATCCACCGCCTGGACGCGACGGCAAAAGGAATTTTCAGCCCGAAGCACTTCAGCCTTATGAGCGTCGCTCTCTTACCGAGCGTTTTCGCAGGATCGATATGATCTTGAAGCGCAAAGATCCTGAAGGAATATCGAGCATGCTTGGAATCCGTTATAATAAACTCACAGCTCGATACGAATTTAGCGATAGTGAAAGCCGTGGACGTGCCTCGCTTCTGGGTAGGTCAATGCTTGAACAATTAACCGAGGCAAAACAGGATATTGCGATCTGGCCTTTTATGAAACCGGAGGCATTAACGATCGTCGAGATCTTCCCAAAAATGTTTGCGAACATGGTTGATGACGATCAGGAATCGTTAAGGAAATTCTTCGATGTCGAAGAAGATAATGCTCTTTTTATCTCGCGCGAAGTTCGTGAGCTTGTCTATGCAAATCCCAAAGCGCATGAAACGATCTTTGCTTTACTTGGTATCATCAAAGCGGAACGGCGTGAAGATAAGATGCTCAGGCCATTGCGTGATTACCGGGACTATTTTTATGATAACGAGGAGATCAAAGCCGAAGGTTGGTCCTACGGCATAGGATTTAAGGAGCCTGAGAAGAAGCGGCCCGAGAAAAAAGTCGACATCCCAATAGAAAAAGAAGTAGTCGCTCAGCAGATAGTACACGCACCGATTCATGAAGTTATTCATGATGAAGTAGCTCCCGCCGAAGATCTGTTGTAATTGCGAAAGAATGGAATTTCCACCTCTGATTTCGGGCAGGCTTAAAGGGGATGTACCTCTTGCACCTTTTAGTACATTTCGCATAGGTGGTAAGGCAAATATATTTGCCGAGCCGCTTACCGATGATGATGTGATAATAATTCAGAATATTGCCCTTCAATTCGGGATGCCTTTTTTTATCCTTGGTAACGGGTCGAACGTTCTCATTAGTGATGATGGATGGAAGGGTATGGTGATGAATCTTGAAGCAGGTTTTAATAACCTTCAGTATTCAGACGGAATTGTTACTGCAGGAGCAGGGGTAAAGATGGCAACGTTCGTGGATTTTGCCATTCGTAATAAACGCAAAGGCGTTGAGATGCTTGCCGGAATCCCCGCAACGATGGGGGGGGCAGTATGGATGAATGCCGGATGTTACGGTGGAGAGATCAGCGATACGCTTTTGGATGTGCAGCTTATCCGCAACGAAAAAAGTATTTCACTTACTAAATTGGAATGCGGATTTCGTTATCGTCATTCCGGATTTGAGAAAACAGATATTGTTCTGGGTGCTCGCTTTCAGATGGGAGAGGGAAATTCCCAGGAAATGCGCGAAATAAAGATAAAGTACTTAAAGCATCGTAACGAAGTACAGCCGGTGAACCTTCCGAATTGCGGTTCCGTTTTCAAAAATCCAAAACCGAGATTCAGTGCAGAACTTATCGAAGCTGCAGGATTGAAAGGGGCCCGTATCGGCGGAGCGCAGATAAGCCCGATGCATGCAAATTTTATTGTGAATCTTGAGAGTGCAAAGGCTCAGGATGTCATCAGTCTTATGAATCTTGCAAGAAAAAAAGTTTTTGATATGACAGGTATTGTTTTAGAGCCGGAAGTTCAGCTTATCGGCTTTCAAGAGAGTCCAATCCTCCCTCTTTCCTAACATTATGTTGGTGGGCGCAGGGCTTTAGCCCGCGAACCGATTCAACAATAGAGATGCTCGCGGGCTAAATCCCTGCGCCTACTACAGTCACTGAATTTCATTTTCCAAACACATTCCTGAAAGACGGATGCGCATATTATTTAATAGCGCATTGCAATTTCATATACATACAAAAGATTCTACTCCGCTTGGTTCACAGCAGCCTCGCGGTTATGCGCCATTGCATGAAGCCAGGCCGCTCGATGAATTCGATGATGAACTCATGGAGCCGCTTGACCAGGAAGAAGAAACTGTACTCGGTTGGAGAGGATCGCGACGGATTCCGATCATTCTGTTTTGCGGCGCAATACTGTTATTCTTAGGTATCGGATATATTGCCAAGCAATTTCAATCCGGGGAGAATCTGCAAGGTATAATAGTCGAAGGGAATGGATCACTTCTTACTTCAGAAGTGCTCTCTCTTGCAGCGATCGATACCAGACAAAAATTTTTCGATATCGATTTAAAACAGGTTGAACAGCGAATTGAAAAACACGGACTTATTCATAATGCCGTTCTTCGCCGCGAAACGCATCCCAACCGCATCGTTATTCATATCGATGAACGCGAACCGATAGCAATGATTCGCTCACAATCTGGTGAACCTGTTCTTGTCGATCGTGAATATCGCTTCTTCATGCCGAAGAGGCTTTCGGGATTAAAAAATCCCGATAAACTTCTTTCAGTACCATTACTGGGAGGTATTACCGAACGCGATTCGGCTTGTATCATTCAGATGGCAAAGATAGTGCAGATGATTCGCACAACTGGGGATGGAGCAATGAAGGATGCGATCGGGGAGTTGCGCCGCACGACGACTCGAGATTTTGTCATTTATACGGCAGCTACGCTGACACCAATCTTCATTGGTTCTCCGGGCGATGAGCGCTTTCAAACAACACTTGAAGCCGATGCAATCAAAGCAAGCGGCAATCAAAAGAGAGAAAGCTTATTTAGCCATCAGGTCGTATTGCTTGCTTCATTCTGGCAAAAGAAATTGAAAGAAGATCTGGCAAAAAATCCGGCACTATATATCGATGCGCGTTTTGATGGTGAAATTATCCTGAAGAAACGCGGCGCGTCTTTGCCCCATGTTGCAACAGTTCCGGATTCAGCCAAAGCGAAGACGATGGCAGCTGAAATACATTAATTTTTTATTTGAACTCACATACTCGCATGGCATATAACGAACAAAACGGGAATTATCAAAAGGCGTCGCCGCTTACTTCGGCACCGATGCATGGCGTACCGGGAAATCTCGAACCGGGCAAGGTCATCGTTGGTCTTGATATCGGTACGACAAAAGTTTGCGCCATTGTCGCTGCGATCTCGCTCAACGAGCCGCATACAATGACGATCCTCGGGGTCGGCACCGTTCCGGCTGAAGGACTTTCCCGCGGCGTCGTAACGAATATAGAAAAAACAGTCCGATCCATCGAACGGGCTGTCAGCGAAGCGGAAGCACAATCGGGAGTGAAGATCAGAGAAGTGGTTGTCGGTATTGCAGGTGATCATATCCAGTCGTTCCAATCGCGCGGAGTCGTCACGATCTCGAATCAGGATAGGCAGATCGGGCATGAAGATATTAACAGACTAATAGAAGATACTCGACGAGTGCATTTGCCGAGCGACAGAAAAATACTGCACGTCATTCCGCAGGAATTCATTGTCGATGGACAGGATGGCATTTACGAACCGATCGGCATGTCGGGCGTGCGTTTGGAAGCGAGCGTTCACATTATCAACGGACTCGTAACGGCGGTTCAGAATATCCATAATTGCGTGGAACGTGCGGGAATTCGCGTGCGCGATATTGTGCTGGAACCGCTCGCATCGAGCTATGCCGTGCTCGATGATGAAGAAAAGGAAGTCGGCGTTGCGCTCGTCGATATTGGCGG